>NZ_SOFC01000012.1:0-168299 GCF_004402825.1 Cryobacterium sp. Hz9 | reverse complement strand
GGGGCGGGCGGGGCCGGCGGGGCGGGCTCCACGGGCGGGGTCTGCGGGGCGGGGCGGGCGGGCGCGCCCGGCGGAGCCACGACCACGGGCGGCGGAATGTACTTGGGCGCGAGCTCCTCGAAGGCGTCACCACCATACTTGGCGTTGACGACCGACATCACGACCGGCCACATGCGGTGCCGCGCCGTCGCAATCTGGTCTTTCCCGAAGAATTGCCGCCGTTGGCTGAGCGCTCCGGTCAGGCTCACCACGGCGACCACCGTGGCCACCTTGGTACTCGCACCGCTCATCCAGGTATCTTTAGCGCCATCCGTCGTTCCGGTCTTGCCGATCATCGGCACATTCGGTTTCGTATTCGAGTTGGATTGTCGTCCGGTGCCACCGGTCATCACCCGGTGCATGGCGTAGGCCATGCCGGCCGCGACCGTGGAATCCACCGATTGCGTGCAGACCGACGGCGGCACCGAAACCTCCACGCCATCGCGGTCGACGATGCGGTCGATGGCGATCGGCGAACAGGTGACGCCCTTGTTGGCGATGCCGGCGAAGGCGACGGCCATGGTCAGCGGCGCAACCTCATTGGTTCCGATCACGGATGCTGCCGACTGCGACAGCGGGTTGCCGGTGGCCCGGTGCACGCCGAACGCCTCCGCCGTCTGGCGGATACCGCAGAGGTCGAGCCGCTTCGCCATGCCGATGAAGCCGGTATTGATGGAGCCGACGGTGGCTTCCAGTGCACTGTAGTTGGCGCCGGATTCGTTGGCGTCGTTGCGCGGGTTGAAGGGTGGCTTCTCCTTGTCGTAATTCTGAGGACCCAGGCAACTGTCTTGAAAGGTGCCCCAATTCGCCTTGCGCCGGGAATCGACCCGTTCGTTGAGCGAGTGACCTTCCTTGAGCCAATCCGCCAGGGTGAAAACCTTGTAGGTCGATCCGGGTTGGAATCCGCTCGAGCCGCCCTCGGCGAAGTCCGTGCTGTAGTTGATGCCCGTGTAGTTCGCTCCCGTCGCCTGCACCGTCGGGTCCTGGCTGTAGTCCTTGTTCTGGGTCATGGCGAGTACTCGACCAGTGCCGACCTGCACGCTCGTGATGACCGCGCCGACGTCGCCGCCAGCGTAGACCTTGGGAACCTGCTGGTTCATGGTGGTGACGGCCGCGTTCTGCACGTCGAGATCAAGGGTTGTGTACACGTCGTAGCCGCCCCGGCGAAAGTTGAGCATGCGGGTGGCAGCGTCAGAACCAAAGGTGGAATCGGTCTGCAGAATCTTGGTCACATAGTCGCAGAAGAACGCATTGGCCATTGCTGTCTGGCAGCCCGTGCTCGGTTCAGTGATGAACGGTTCGACCGGTGCCGCCACCGCGGCGTCGTGGTCGACCTGCGTTATCTTTTTGTAGCGCAGCATTTCGCGCAGAATGTAATCGCGGCGCTGTTTGTTGGCGGCGTAGCCGTTGGCGGCCCCGTTGGTCTCACTCGCGGGCTTGTCGAGCTGAAACTTAACCGGGTTGTTCACGATAGCGACGAGGCTCGCCGCCTGCGGCAGGGTGAGATTGGCCGCGGTGGTGTTGAAGTAATAGTTGGCGGCGGCCTCGATGCCGTACACAGTGCCGCCGAAACCGGTGATGTTGAAATACTGCTGCAGAATGTCGTGCTTGCTGTATTTCTTATCGACTCCGATAGCCAGCCGCATCTCCTTGAGTTTGCGGTCGGGCGTGGTCTCGGTCGCCGCGGTGTAACAGGCGTCGTGCGCGCGCAACTCGGAGATGACCTCGCACTTCTGCACGAGCACATTTTTCACGTATTGCTGGGTAATGGATGACCCGCCCTGGGTATCTCCCCCGGTTACCGTCGTCGCCGTGGCCCGCAGGGTGCCCTGCAGATCGATCCCACCATGTTCGTAGAACCGTGGGTCTTCTCCCGACACCGCGGCATCCTGCGCGAACTGGCTGATCGCATCCAAGCCCACCTCGATGCGGTTCTGATCGTAAAACGAGGCGAGCAGTTCGAACGTTCCGTCACTGCGGGTGGCGAAGATGTCACTCTTCTGCGACAGGGGCTCGATATTGACGTAGCCCGGCAGATTCTCGAACACCGAGATCGTGTTGGTCGCGGCTATGCCCGAGAGCGCCACGACCGGGGTCACCGACACGGCCACCAAAACGCCAGCCACAGCGCTCATGGCGACGAACCCGAGCAGGCCGCCGAGAACGCCGTGAACCGTACGCCGCCACGTCTGGGCCGCACCGGAGGGGCCCTCGATTAGCTGCACCACGTCAACCCCCAGCTGAGTCCATCCAATGCGAGAGCCCGCGCTTGCACATCGGTTCGTAATTAATTGTCATGTTAGTCATATCCGTGCTCAAGTGGTCGGCTGGCCAGCATGAGAATGTATCGGCTTGGTACCGGATTCTGAGTACTGTCCGGTAAACGTGCTGGAAATCCTGATGCGAACGTTCGGCAGTGAAAAGGAATTCATCTTCCTCAAGCCGGCGATCTTACTGCGAATGTCGGTGACGCGGGGCACGCCGAGCTCTTCGGCCGCTCACCGGTGTCGCGGTTTGTCAGCCACGAGCTTCTCGCCCCGCAGATCGAGCGGTCGACGCCCCGTTTCAGACCGAGGGATGGCCGGAGGTCACCGACGTAGAGCGGGACCACACGGTAGAGACCGAGTTTCGGGGGTTGGTGCCCGGCGTCGGCGACAGCTTCGGCGACAGCTTCGGCGACCAGGGCTGGCGTCCCGTCAAAGGAATCGTGACCGTGCCATCGGCCCCGTTCATCGTTGTCACAGCGAAGGACTCCGCCGGACTCGTTGCCGAAGACTGCCATGCCAACCCCCGCGGCCCGGCTGCTGACCGGCCGCGAAAATCAAAAGGTGCTACGGAAGCAGTCGTTCCCCCGCCCTCTCGGGGAGCCGGGCAGCCGCAGCACGAGCGATTGCGGCGGCAGCTTCGTTGGCGACAGTGTCGAAATCAACGCCCTCGATCGAATCGCCAACGGCTGCTGCCGCGGCCGAGCGCGCAGCTGCGGTAGCAGCCACCGCCGCGGAGGTCGCCGACGGTGACGACGGCGAGACTGAGGACGGCGAGACTGACGACGCGGCTACCGACGGCGAGACCGACACCGAGGTCGGCGTCGCTTCATAGCCTGTCGAGGCGACGCCAGCAGTCGAAGCGGATGCGCCGGCTTGAACGGGCGCGGCGTTTCGCAGGGCGGCCCCGGCCGTGCCGCCGAGCAGCCCGCCGAGAAGATCCTTGATGCCGATGCCCATGGTAGATCCGAGCACGGCGTCGACCTCGCTGAAGCCCGACGCGACGTTCTTGGAGAGTTGGCTGGCACCATCCGTTGAAATGACGGTGAGCTGGTCGATGTTGCCCATGGGGGCGGCGAGTTCGTGCGCGATCTGTGGCAGCATCTCGACCAGGCGCAGCTGGATGAGCGCCTCGGACTGTTGGGCGACGGCCTCGGCGGAGAGCCGGGTGGCCGTGGCCTCGGCGGTCCCGCGAGCGAGAATGGCGTCAGCTTCGGCCTGGCCCTCGGCCCGAGTGGCTTCGGCGTTCGCGACTCGGCTATCGCGATCGGCGGTGGCCTTGGCGACGGATGCCTCAGCGGCAGCGATCGCGGTCACCCGAATGCGGTACGCATCCGCGTCGGCGATCGCATTGACCTCGGATTCCAGCTCGGCCTTACGCAGGCTGGCCCGGCGCTGGGCGGTGAGCTCCTGCTCCTGCACGATGGCCTGCTGCGCCTTGGCTTCGGCGAGGGGCCGCGACGCGGCAGCCTCGGCGGAGGCCTTGTCGGTGTCGAGCTGCAGAGCCGCCCTGCGCAGGGCGAGCGTGTTCTGCGCTTCGGCGATGGCCTGCTCGGCGGTGATCAAAGCTTCCTGCGACTCGCGGTTCGCCACATGCTCGGCGACCTCGGCCTGCCGACGCACCTTGGCCTGCTCGGCACGGCCAATGTCGCGGATGTAGTCGTTCTCGTCGGTGATGCCCTTGATCTCGAAGGAGTCGACGTCGAGGCCTTGGTTGGCGAGCGACTGCCGTGCGGTGGCGAGCACCGAACTGCCGAGCTCGTCACGCTTCTGGATGACGGTCATGACGTCGGTCGCGCCGATCGAGGAACGCAGTGACCCGCTCAGCACCTCCTGCGCGAAGCCATCGATGTTCTTGTCCTGCCCGAGAAAGCGCTGGGCGGCGGCGCGAATCGCGGCGGGATCATCGCCGACCTTGACGATGGCGACGGCATCGACGGAGAGCGTGATGCCGTTGCGGTCCTGCGCGACGGCGGTGATCTCGATCGCCCGGCTGCGTAGGCTGATCTTGAACGCTTTCTGGAAGAACGGGGTGATGAACACGCCCTGCCCGTGCACGACGCGCTGGCCGGATTCCTCGAGCGTGGCACCGTCGACGATGGTTTTGCGACTCTTCTTGCCGGTGATGATGAGGGCCTCATCGGGCCCGGCGTTCTTATAGATCGACTTGGCATAGATCAAGCCGAGGAGCAGAACCACGACGATCGTGAAAATGATCCCGGGGATCGGGCTGAACAGAAAATCGAGCATGGGGTCCTTCCAAGGCGCAAGGCGCGTACGTCGTTTCCGCGATTCGGTCGCCTGACCTCGGCGCGGAGCTGTACTTCCAGTGTTGCAGGCCACAGCTCGGGATACGAAGGATGTCGACAATCGGTGGATCGGTTCGGCAAATCTTTTGCCTCGTCAGGGATTCGAGTGATCGGCGAGTAGTGACAGCGCGAACGGGCCGCCTGGCCCACCGGGAGTCTGCGTCGCCTAGCCGTCGATGAAGTCGGCGGCAGCGCGCAGGAACGCGGCGGCCGCGAGGGCGCGGGCTGCGGCATCCGCTGCACGGGTTCCCTCGGCAAGAGCGGGGCCGGCGGATGCCGCGAACGCGTCGATCCGGCCAGCGGCAGTGCCGGCGGCCGGGCCGGCGGCCGGGCCGGCGGCCAGGGCGGCAGTCGGGGCGCCGGCCGGAACGGCGGTCGTGCTGGCGACCGGGCTGGCGACCAGCGGCCCCAGAAAGATGCGCGATTTCGCACTGCGCGGTCCGTTGAAGGCGGGATTCTGTCGCGGCTGACTCGAAAATGCCTCGCGAATCTTGGCCAGGAACTCAGCGTGGGTCAGCCGATTCGCGCTGGGCAACACGAGCAGGCTCGCCGCCACGGTGAAATCGCCGTGGCCGCCCGTCTCGTAGGCGACCTCGGTCGGTCTGCACGCGCTGAACAGCACCTCCCGCGCCAACGCCCGTTTGCCGGCGCGGACGGGCGTGCCGCGCTTGGCCCGATAGTTCTTGCTCGTCGCCTCATCGGGAACGATGAACCGCGCCCGACGCCCGTGGGGAGCGGACGCCGCACTCAGATCGGCGACGTCGGCCAACTGCAGCTGCAACCGGCGTTGGCCGTCCCCGGAGTGGCAGGAGTCGAAGAACGCTGTGAGGCTGACGCCATCGGGCAGCTGGTCGAAGATCTCTCCCAGGTCGTCGTCGATGATCAGGTTGCCGTCACGAAAGTCGATCGGGCAGAGCGCTTCGTCGTACTTTTTCTCCTCATTGCCGGTCTCGGTCTCGTCGCCGTCGAGGTCGTCCACGTAGGTGCCGTGCCCGGCGTACTGAAAGACCAACACATCGCCGGCGACGCTGCGCGCGACCAGATCGAGCAGCCCCAGCAGAATGTTCTGCCGGGTCGCCTCCGCGTCGAGCAGGGTGCGCACGGCGAACCCGGCGGCGATGAACTGGGTTGCCCAGGCCTCGGCATCCGCTACGCAGCCATAGAGTGCGTCACCGCCCGGATAGGCGTTGATGCCCACACACAGTGCATGGTGGGTACCAACCGGCCGGGGAATAGCCGGGCCGGGCACCGGCCAGAGGTCGTCTCCGAGGTCGCGGACGGCTGGGAACGATTGGATGCGCGAGCTGCCGGTGACCCGGCGGGCGACACTGTCCATCGTGGGGATGTCGTTGTCGAAACCTCCATGACTGGTCGAGGTGCTGCGGCTCGACAACGGGCCACTCGTCGTTTTAGACCAGATGATATCGGAAGCCCCGCCGACACCGGCCGACCCGCTCGCGCCGGAGACGCCAAAGAGTCGGGCGAGCACCGGGTCGGCGCGCAGACACTCGTCCAGGCCGAGAATGGGCGAAAACTCTTCGGGTTCGAACGCAGCCCGCACGAGATAGAGCAGGGATTTTCCGTAGGCGCCGAGGCAGGTATCGTCGCGTTCAAGCTTTTCGGTCATCGTGAACAAGGCGAGCGATTTCACTCCGTCGCCGACCAGGGGCACGATCTTCTTCTTGAAGATGTCGGTGCGCACAGCCGGCGCGAGCAGGCTGACCGTCTCGAAGGCCGGCACTCCCGCTTCCAGCGCGGCGGGAATGAAGAAGGAATGAAATATCGACCCGGCACTGTGCCCGATAGCGTGCACGCTGATCGTGTCGGCGTGCGCCGTACAGTATGCGGCGAGCGCCTCCGCGACATAGCGGGCACCGCCATCTCCGGCGGATGCGGCCTCGGCCGAGCGCTTCATCTGGCCCCAGATGGCCTGGCCCTGACCGAATCGGGCGGCCAGTTCGAGCACCCGGTCCTTCGCGTCGTCCAGCCAGCCCCGCCGCCCCTGTGCCCAGTCACCGACGGCGCTCGTGATGGCCCCGGCGAGGCTGGTCTCCCAGACGAAGTGGATGGGATACACGCCGTTGGACTTCCACCAGTCCACCTGGGTCGCGGCGATCCGCAGCCCGGATTGCTCATCGACGAGTCCACCGTGGGCGTAGAGCACCACCGGTACGACGCCGCCGTGCTCAGCCACGAAGGCCGGCAAATGCGTGGCGAAGATGGCGTCGACCTCTCTTCGGGTGGTCGTGAACGCCCCGGTCGACGAGAATTTACCGTCGCGAAGATTGACCACGTGCGGCCGCAGTCCGTCAAGTTCGCTCTGCGGCAACGGCGGCCGCCTCGTCGCGGGGGCCGTTGAATTCGCGGGAGTCATCGAATTCGCGGGGGCCATCGAATTCGCAGTAGTCGTTGAATTCGCGGGGGCCATCGAATTCGCGGGAGTCGTCGAATTCGCGGGAGTCGTCGAATTCGCGGAGGCCATCGAATTCGCGGGAGTCGTCGATTCGGGCATGGCGCCGTTCCTCTCACGGTCAGGTTTTGCTGGAACAGGTGCGCCGCCGCAGGGACCGGCCTTGTGATTATGGCGCGCGAGCGTTACTGCAGCGTTACTGCTCGGTGACTGCCACCGAAACCTTGACAGACCCGTCGTTCGGTTGCATATTGCAGACACAAACGGATGCTGCGGGGGTCGCCATGACGACTGGTACCGATTCCGGATCGAGCAATCCGGGACACAGTGGCCTGCAGGTCGGCCTGACCGTGCTGGCCGAGGGACCGTTCACGACGTTTCACGCGCAAGCAGGTGAACCGGATGCGCTGCTCACGACGACCCTGCGGGTGCCGGTCGAGCGCATTGGACCTGGGCCGCGTAGCGCCCGGTTCGACGTGATCGTGCGTCGCCCAGGAGAGAAGCCGTTCAGCCTCGAGCTCGGCTCCCCGACGCCGCCCTGGATGGTTGTCGACGAGAAGCCCCCCGACAATCTCACCGCCCTGCTGCAGGACAGTCGATTTTTGGCACAGCAGGTGTACGCGGTGGCGGCATCCACTCTGGCGCTGTTCGAATCCACTCTGGGCCGACGTATGGGCTGGGTCAATGGTGGTCGACTGACCATCAGCGCCTACGACCGGGTCTCCTACCGGGAGTCTGGCTATTATCGCGACGACGGACTGATCCGGTTTGGACACAAACGCGACGGCCGCACGAGCAAGGCGGTACCGCTCGCCCTGTTTCGTGACCTTGTGGCGCACGAGGTCACTCACGCTATTGTCGACGGTTACCGACCGAAATGGGCCGATTCCCACGCCGAAATCGACCAACTCGCCCTGCACGAAGCCATCGCCGACCTCGTGGCCCTGCTGTCGGTGTTCTCCACGCAAACCCTGGTCGAGCAATTGCTGACCCAGACCGGCGGGGACAGCCGCAACCTCGATGACCTCGACGAAGATCTGCTGCGCCGCGACCTGTTTCGCCTGGGTGATGGACTGTTCAAACGCGGCACGGCCCGGCCGTCCCTGACCGACGATCTGGCGGCGAACTGGCGCACCCTGAGTGACCCGCATCTGCGCGGCGGGGCAATGGTGCAGGTGTTGCTGCGCGTCGTGGCCCGACTGTGGCTGCAACGGCTTGACGCGCCCGGCGGTCGCTCGAGCCTGTATCAGGTGGCCCGCGCCGGGGCGTCCGTTGGCCGTCAGGTGTTGAGCATGCTCATTCGCAGCCTCGGCTACATGGCGCCGGTCGATGTGACCTGGGAGGACCTGCTGCGCGGCATTCTCGCCGCGGATACGGCGGTCGTGCCCGACGATGACCTCGATTATCGCGGCCACGTTGTGACGGCCTTCGCCGAGGCCGGCATCGCGCTTCCCACGCTCACCGACCTCTCGGGCATATCGACCTTCGTCGGCCTGCGGTATCCGGTTCGGCTGGCCGCCCTGGGCTCCGATCCGGAAGAGATCGTGCGGTTTCTCTGGGAGAACCCGGTACTACTCGCGGCGGCGAAGATCGACCCGACCCGGCCGATTGCGGTCGAACGGGTGCGGCCAACCCTGCGCGTCGGTCCCGACGGATTCGTGGTGTCGGAAATCGGCGCCACTTTCACGCAGGAGTTTCGCCTGAGCGCCGCTGAGGCGCGCAGCTTCGGGCTCGCCACCCGAACGCCGGTGTTTATTCGCGGCGGCGGACAACTGCGTTTCGACGAGGGCGGGCGCCTCAGTTTCGCCGCCCTCAAACCGATTCTCGATCTGGAACGCCAGCGGGCGAAACTAGCCGCACAGGAGCGGGCTACTCGTCCAACGGATGCCGCCCCGCCCGCAGCCCCGCCGGTCACACCGCCCGGTTCGAGGCGGCAACCCGGATCGATCGCAGCCCCGCCCCCCGAGGTCTCGGCGGATCGCAGACCAACCTTTCACCCCTGACGGCTGCCCGGCGGTGCCCATCAGAACGCGGTGCCCCAGGCCGTCGATTTGCCGGGAGCGGAAGCCTCCAGTTGCGCCCGCTGGGTGAATTTACGGTCACGCAGTTTCGCGTTGACCTGCTTGATGACCTCCCCGCGGCTCGAAGCAGCGCCTGACTGCAGCGCGTCGAGCAAAAAATGCGTGAACGCGCCGTTGTACCGCCCGTCGAAGTTGGCGTCGGCGGCCGTCTGGTCGGCCCGGCAGGCGGCGAACAGCACCGGTTTAGCCGCGGCCTTCGACGAGCGAATCAGGTCGCGCAGGGTGCGCGTGTCAGCGCCCCCAGCCTCGGCACCGTCCCGGCCGAGCGGCGTCGGCGGTGGCACGAACCGGGGGCGCCGGTCGTCTCGAATGGGCAGCAGGTCCATGGCGCGCAGCCCGCTGCCGCTGTGGCAGGTGTCGAGAATCACGTCGAGCAGCACCCCCTTCGGAAGCCGGGCGAACAGATCGTGCAGCTCGTCGTCGACGATGAGGGAACCCGGGTTCCACGCGGCCCCGCTCTGGCGCAGATCGTAGGTGGCGAACGCCTCGTCAACCCGGTCGTCTTCGTCGCCGCTCGTGTCGGGCAGCTGGGTGCCGTGGCTCGACAGGGTGATCACGATGTGGTCGAGGTGCTCCCCCGGAGTATTCGCCCGATCGAGTGCCTCGGTCATCGTGCCGAACACCGCATCTTTCGTCGCGGCCCGATCGGTCAACACCGTGATGCTCGTGTCAGCAAAGCCGAAAGCCCTCCCGAGCAGGGCGCTGACGTCGGCGGCGTCGTTCACACAGCCGTTCAACCAACTAGTCATCGGTAAGTTCTCGAACCGGTTGATTCCCACACAGAGAGCGAATTGAGTCACGGTGGTCCAATCTCGAGAGCGACCCGCCGTATTTGCTGGTACCGAGTTGAGGGTAGTGGCACCGGCGTTACCGGCGAGTTACCGGGGTGGCGATCTCACGTGTACCGACGCATCCCTTTGGTCGTGTCGGCATTGACAACGGCGGCCGGGCTGGCCATTCTGAGCGGTAGCAGCACTCGCCGTCACGTTGCGGGCCGACTGCGCACCCTGAAAGTTTCGCGGATCGAGCACTCATGGGATTTTCGGTGACACCGGGCTGGGATCTTCGCGTGCTGGGCTACTGGCAATTGCGCTGCAACGGCGTGTTGGTGGAGGTCGGCATGCGGCAGCAGCGCTTGCTCGCCGCCCTCGCCGTGCTGCACACCCAGCCGCGGCACGTGCTCGCCGCTCTGCTCTGGCCGGACAGCCCCGAGCGCCAATCGGCCGGAAACCTGCGGGCGGGCGTCTTTCGCATCTCTCATGAACTGCCACGCTTGCTCCGCGCGACCGAGCCGCTGCAGATCGACGCTGCCGTGCGTGTTGATCTGCGCGAGGTGCGGAAATTGATCACCGAGATCACGCGGACCGGCGGCCGGCCCGTGCCTCCGGAATCGATCGATCTGCTGCAGGAGGCCAACCTCTTACCGGGCTGGTACGAGGAATGGGTGATCGACCAACAGGATCACCTGGTCAATCAACGGGTAGACGCCCTGGAAGCCCTGGCCCGCTCCCATCTGGTGGCGGGCAGTTTCCGCCACGCCCTGGGTGCGTCGCGTGCTGCAGCCCGGGTGGATCCCCTCCGCGAAAGCGCCCAGCACCTGCTCGTGCGCTGCCACCTCGCCGAAGACAACTATGCGTCGGCGGTGCAGGTCTACCGCAGTTATCGCGCCCATCTGGGCCGCGAACTCGGCGTCGAGCCGTCCGCCCATTTCGCCGAGCTCCTCGGCCTGGATTCCGCGATCGTGGATTCACGCGTGCTGGTCCGGTCGATGAAAACCAGCTGAGCGCACCCGCTCACAGGAGGTTCCCACCCGGACCCAACCTATGCTCAGGTAGTGACTGAAACAGCCCTCCCCCGCCCTTTCCGTCCCCAATCAAGCTGGGTACGCAGCGTCGGCCTGATGATTTTTTTCAGCCGCTGGCTGCAGGCGCCTCTCTATATTGGCCTCATCATCGCGCAGATTATCTACGTGATCGTGTTCATGGTCGAGCTCATCAACCTCGGCGGTGACGTCTGGACCTCACTGACCGTGCCCGGCGACGACGGTGGCATCCACGTTGAAGAAGCCGCGATCATGCTGTCCGTGCTCGGCCTGATCGACGTCGTGATGATTGCGAACCTGCTGATCATGGTCATCATCGGTGGCTACGAGACCTTCGTCTCGCGCATCCGCTTAGAGGGTCACCCCGACCAGCCGGAGTGGCTGTCCCACGTCAACGCGAACGTGCTCAAGGTCAAGCTCGCCATGGCCATCGTGGGAATCTCATCGATCCACCTGCTCAAGACCTTCATCGAAGTCGGAGATTTGGCCGCCCGCGGCACCCCCATCGACTCCAGCCCGAGCGAGACCATCACGGGCAACGTCTACACCTGGGACGGCGTGCTCTGGCAGGTCATCATCCACATGGTGTTCATTCTCTCCGCGATCGCCCTGGCCTGGATCGACCGTATGTCGCAGTCCGGGCACGCCATCCCCTCGGCCGTTGCGCCGACGCCCACCATCGCCCCCGAGCGGGTCTCGGCGTTGGCTGCCGCACCCGCGCGCCGCGAGATCGAGGGCCACGCCGCGCCGGCCACGTCTACCGGAATCGCCCTGCATATCACGCAGCTGGGTCAGCTGCGTGATGCCGGCGTGGTGACGGATGATGAATTCCTCGCCAAGAAGACGGAACTTCTCGCCCGGTATTAGAACACCGTGAGGCCGCGGGCGCGAAACTGGTCGCGAACGCGCGCGAGCAGTACGGCATCGGGCGGGTGCACCCCGTGCAGCGGGTAGGGGATGGCGAGGCGGTTCCATTTGTCCTCGCCCATCTGATGAAACGGCAATACCTCTACCCGAGAGACGTTGGGCCAGCGGGCAACGATTTCGGCAACCGCGTCGACATTGTCCACCGCGTCGGTCAGCCCGGGAACGAGCACGAACCGCACCCACACGTTCGTACCGCGTTCGCGCAGCCGGTCGCCGCGAATACACTCCGGTAGCGACGGATGCGCACCAGCACGTCGCCGATCGGTGTCAACGCGCCGTCCCTCATCTTCCAGGTATCCGGGTTGTGGCAGTACTGGCAGCGCAGCAGACAGCCGGAGAGAAAATAGGTCAACCGGGTACCCGGTCCGTCGATCGCCGTGACCAGTTCCCAGGAATGCACGCTCGCCACCGTGCCGTCGCGATGTCCCTCCACTTGCTCGTGGTGAAACTCGGAACGACCCAGCTGTATCGCGACCATCAGACGCCCGTATGGAAGGTGCGACTGATGACGTCGAGCTGCTGCTCCCGGGTAAGGCGCACGAAGTTCACGGCGTAACCCGACACCCGGATGGTCAGCTGCGGATAGTTCTCCGGATGTGCCAAGGCGTCTTCGAGGGTTTCTCGGTTGAGCACGTTGATATTGAGGTGGTAGCCGCTCGCGAGCGTGTGTGCGTCGATCAGGCCGACCGGGTTGGTGATCCGCTCTGCCGGGGTGTGGCCAAGCCCGGTCGGTACGACCGTGTTGGTCAGGGAGATGCCGTCTTGCGCTTCAGAGTAGGGCAGTTTCGCCACGCTCAGTGCCGGGGCAAGCATGCCGTGGGTGTCGCGGCCGTTCATCGGGTTGGCTCCGGGGGCGAATGGCACACCGGCCCGGCGACCGTCGGGGGTGTTGCCGGTCTTCTTGCCGTAGACCACGTTCGAGGTGATGGTGAGCACCGACTGCGTGTGCACGGCATTCCGGTAGGTGGGATGCCGGCGAATCATGGCCATGAACGTTTCGACGATGGTCACGGCGATCGCGTCGACCCGGTCGTCGTCGTTGCCGAACGCAGGGTAGTCGCCGTCAATCGTTTAATCGACGACGAGTCCGGTGTCGTCCCGCACGGGCCGCACGGCGGCGTACTTGATCGCGGCGAGGGAGTCGGTGGCGACGCTGAGGCACGCGATGCCGCAGGCCATCGTGCGTAAAATCGTGCCGTCGTGCAGGGCCATCTCGAGGCGCTCGTTGGCGTAATTGTCGTTTATGTAGTGAATGCAGTTGAGCGCGTCGACGTAGGTATCGGCGAGCCATTCGAGGCTCCCGAGGTACGCCGCCCAGACGGTGTCGTAGTCGAGCACGTCGCCGACCAGCGGCGCCGTGACCGGGGCGATCTGCTCGCCGGTCAGTTCGTCCCGGCCTCCATTGATGGCGTAGAGCAGCGCCTTCACAACGTTGACCCGGGCGCCAAAGAACTGCATCTGCTTGCCCACGCCCATCGGCGAGACGCAGCAGGCGATCGCAGCGTCATCGCCCCACGCCGCGCGGATGAGGTCGTCGGACTCGTACTGAATGGCCGAGGTGTCGATCGAGACCTGCGCGCAGAAGCGTTTGAAACCATCCGGCAGGGTGTCGCTCCAGAGCACCGTGAGGTTCGGCTCCGGAGCCGGGCCCAGGTTGTACAGGGTCTGCAGAAACCGGAACGCCGTCTTGACCACGAGAGTGCGCCCGTCGAGGCCGATGCCGCCGAGCGATTCGGTGACCCAGGTCGGGTCGCCGGAGAACAGCTGGTCATATTGACCGCGCCGAGGTAGGCGAAGTAGAGCCACTGCACCGCTTCGGTCGCGCTCTGCGCGGGCCGGGCAATGTCGTAACCGTAGGACGCGGCCATTTGAATGAGTTCTTTCAGGGCGCGTACCTGCTCGGCGTTCTCCTCGCGGGAACGAATCACGTCTTCGGTGCTCGGTTGCTCGTCGAGTGCGGCGCGTTCGAGTTTCTTCGCCGCGATAAGGGCGGTCACGCCGTAGAGCGCGACGCGGCGGTAGTCGCCGATGATGCGGCCGCGACCGTAGGCATCTGGCAGCCCCGTGACGAGGTGGCTGTGCCTGGCCCGTTTGACGGCGGGCGGGATACACGTCGAAGACACCGTCGTTGTGTGTCTTGCGATACTTCGTGAAGATGGTTTCCAGCGCGGGCAAGACCGGGTACCCGTAGGTTTCGAGACTCGTCGCGACCATGCGCCAGCCACCGAAGGGCATGATGGCGCGCTTGAGCGGGGCATCCGTTTGCAGGCCGACGATAATTTCGTTCGGCCGGTCGATGTAGCCGGGTGCGTGCGCCGTGATCGACGCCGGCGTGGCGGCGTCGACGTCGTAGACGCCGAGCTCTCGCTCCCGGGGAAACATCGCCGACAGCTATCGACGCCGCCGGAACGCGTCACGGGCCGTAAGTCCCGTCTTTGCAGCGGATGCTGTTAGCGCTTGAGTCCCGGAAACTGGTCGTCGCGCCACTCGTCCGGCAGAAGGATACCCGCAGCGGCCGCAGCGTCTTCACGCTCGCGCAGCTCGACTCGGCGAATCTTGCCCGAGATGGTCTTGGGCAGATCGAAGAACTCCACCCGCCGCACCCGCATGTAGGCCGGCAGCCCGGTGCGGGCGTGCCGCAGCACGGCTTCGGCGGTCTCCGCCGTCGGTTCCCAACCCGGAGCGAGATGAATGTAGGCCTTGGGAATGTTCAGCCTGGTCGCGTCGGGCGCGGGAACGACGGCGGCTTCGGCGACCGCGGGGTGTTCGAGCAGCACGCTCTCCACCTCGAACGGCGACACCTTGTAGTCGCTCGACTTGAACACGTCGTCGGTGCGGCCGATGAAGGTGAGGTAACCGTCGGCATCCACCGTTGCGACGTCGCCGGTGTGAAAGAAGCCACCCCGAATGGCATGCGCGGTCAGGTCGGGTTCGCCGTGGTAGCCGCTCATGAGGTTGACCGGGCTCTGCGAGAGGTCGAGACAGATTTCGCCCTCGTCGGCGGGCAGCTCGGTGATCGGGTCGAGCAGCTTGATCGAGACACCGGGCAGGGGCAAGCCCATCGACCCGGCTTTCAGCGCGGAGCCGGGCCCGTTTCCGACGATTGCGGTGGTCTCGGTCTGGCCGAATCCGTCGCGGATGGTGAGCTTCCAGCCGTTGTCGATCTGCCGGATGACCTCGGGGTTGAGTGGTTCTCCAGCCGAGAGCAACTCGCGCAGGCTAGCCGGGCGGGCGCCGATATCCGCTTGAATGAGCATGCGCCAAACTGTCGGCGGTGCGCAGAACGTGTTGACCTCGGCGCGGTGAAGCTGCGCAATCAGGGCGGCCGGGTCGAACTTGGAGTAGTTATAGACGAACACGGTCGCCTCGGCGATCCACGGGGCGAAGAAGCAGCTCCAGGCGTGTTTGCCCCAGCCGGGCGAGCTGATGGCGAGGTGGACGTCACCGGGACGCAGGCCCAGCCAGTACATGGTGGAGAGGTGGCCGACCGGGTAGGAGGTCTGCGAGTGCAGTACCATCTTCGGTTTGCTCGTCGTGCCCGAGGTGAAGTAGATCAGCGAGGGGTGAGCGGATTCCACAACCGTCGTGATCGGTTCAGGGGCGATTTGGTAGGCATCCGCGAAGTCGGCCCACCCGGGCCGGGCCGGGCCGACACCGATGCGGGTGTAGTCGCCGGGAACGTCGTCGAATTTGGCCGCGTCGGCCGAGTTAGCGATCACGTGGGCGACGCCGCCGCGACGCACCCGGTCGGTCAGGTCGTGCGAGGCGAGAACGGTGCTCGTAGGCATGATGACGGCGCCGACCTTCATGATGGCGAGCATCGCCTCCCAGATCTCCCGCTGGTTGCCAAGCATGAGCATGACGTGGTCGCCCCGCCCCACGCCCTGCCTGGTCAGCCAGGTGGCAACCTGGTCGGATCGATGGGCCATCTCGTCAAAGGTGAGCTTTTGCTCGCTGCCGTCTTCCTCGACGATCCACAGCGCGATTTTATCATTGCCGCGGGCGAACACGTCGAACCAGTCCGTGGCCCAGTTGAAGTGTTCTCCCACGTCGGGCCAGCGAAATTCTTGTGCGGCGCGTGCGTGATCGTCGCGTAGGGCGAGAAGCTGATCGCGTGCGGCACGGTAGTTGCTCGTGCTCGTGTTGTTCGTGCTCACCTGGTGACTCATGCGCCGTTGTCTCCTTGAACGAGTCGCCGGGGAAACGGCGACAGTCTATTCTGACAGGGCTTCGGGTCAGCCAGAGTCTGGCCGACAGCGAGCCGTGTACTCGGCTCGTTGCGAGGCCTATCGTTGAAGGATGACCTTCTCTATTCGCTCCCTTGTACCCGACGACCTGCCGCGTTTGCTCGCGCTCAACAATGCAGCCGTTCCCGCGGTCAATGAGCTGGATGCCCCGGCGCTGGCCGCTCTTGCAGAACACAGCCACCTCGCGGTCGCTGTCGTTGCCGACGGCGCAGCCGATGTCGCGCTCGGGTTTGCCATCCTGTTTGTCGCCGGGGCAGACTATGAGAGCGAAAACTACCGGTGGTTTTCCGGCCGGTCCACGGATTTTCTTTATGTCGACCGCATCGTTGTCGCTGATGGGTTTCGCGGGCAGGGCCTCGGCCAGGTGCTCTACGACGCAATCTTTGGCGCGGCACGCCGCGAGCTGCTCGCTGAGGTGCTGTGCGAGGTCAACCTGGAGCCTCCGAACCCGGGTTCGCTCGCCTTTCACGATCGTCTCGGGTTCACCGAGGTCGGCCAGCTGTCAACGAAGGGGGACACCGTCGTCGTGAGCCTGCTGGCGGCATCCGTTTAGCAAGCCACTGCCCGGGATCTGCTGTGATCCCGCCAGCGGCGCTAGTCGTTCGCGGGTGTCGGCCGGGGCCGGTCGAGACGATCCAGGATCGCCCGTAGGTCGCTGATCATCGCGAGCTGGCGGTTGTTGATCTCCAGCAAAGCCTCAATGTCGACCTTCGCGGCGATGTTTGTGTCGCAGTCGTGCTGGGCCAGGGCTGCGGCGATTGCATCCTGCCGTTTGGCCGAGATGAGCAGGATAGCGCCCTGCAGGCCGGCAAGCATGCTCAGGAACAGGTTGAGCAGAATGAACGGGTACGGATCCCAGCCGGACGCGTAGGAATTCGCCACGGCCCACAGGATCATGAACAGCACAAAGCCTCCGACGAAGCGCCAGCTGCCCATGGAATTGCGCAAAGTATCGGCGGCCCGCTCCCCCGTGGTCAGGGATTTCTTGTGCTGTTGGTGCCAGGTAATGGTGAGTCCGCGGTGCGCGCTCGCTGTGTGAGCGACACCCGACGACCCGGGTGAGGTGTCGGAGGTGCCGGGCACAGTATTCATGGGCACAGTATTCATGGGCACAGTGTACGACTGATGAATCCATGCGTTTGCGCGCCGAGTTAGACGCCGATCGCCCGGCCTGGCGATACCCCTCTGTATACAGAGCGGCAAATCATTTCCTCCCCTTGACGGGCACCGACCCGAATGTCGTAGTGGTGCGTCCGTCGGAACAGGGACAGCCGCACGGCTCTGCATACACATAGCGCCGGGAAGTTTCAAGGGGTGCCGTCCTTGCGCGTTGCCCCCTATGGTCGACCTGACGCGAGTGATCGCTTGCGCAGAATCAAGCCAAGGGAGAACCCTCGATGCGAATCACCTGCCCGTTTTGCAAGTCACAGGCCGACTTGAAGCCGAACCCCGCACAAGCCCAGCGGCTCACGCTTCCTCTCTACATTCTCAAGTGCTCCGGTTGCGAACGCACCAGCATTCGCGTTGAACCCGTGCGTCTTCCCCACGTCGCCCTCTCGGCGCTCGCACGGTCGTGACTCGCTCGGCCGTCGCGCCGACCACGACGGGGCCAACCCCCGATCGATCCAGGGACGCTGCGTCGGCTGCTCGCTGAGATCCGGCACCCATTCAGCTTCGGGTTCGGCGAGACTCGATCGAAGCGGATGCCGGTGCGCTCGTCAGTTGCGCTAACGCGTTGTCTTCGTGGTCGTTCAGACGGCTCTGGGTCAAGAGACCATCGCCGCCCCGCACGGCCTCGGCGATGCCGCGATGTTCTTCGATCCATTCATCGGTGACCCGGTGGGAGTGCTGCAAGACGGCCAGGCACATGCGCGTCTCGATCATGAGCGTGGTGTGGATGCGAACGAGGCTGCGACTACCGCTCAGCGCCACGAGGTGTTCATGAAAGGCCATATCGGCGTCGCTCATGGCGGCGTGATCGTCGGTGACCGCTGCATTCTCCATCTCCGCGACTTTGGAGAGCAGGTCCTGGCCGGAAGCGACGTGGTCAGCGCCCACGAGCATTTTGCAGGCGGCCGATTCCACGGCGGTGCGCAACACGTACATATCGCGAATCTCGGCATCCGTCATTTCGATCACAAACAAGCCGCGGTTGCGAATGCTGATCAACAGACCCTCCTGCGTCAACCGCTGCATCGCTTCGCGAAGCGGACCCCGGCTGACACCGAGTTCGCGGGCGAGTTCGGCCTCGCCGAGTTGCGACCCGGGCGCTACCGCGCCGTGCGCGATCGCGTACCGCAGCTTGCGGGCGATGATCGACGGGGTGGATTCCTGGATGACGGGTTCCAATGAGTATCGCGGGGACATGCCCTTCCCAGTTCTTTCTCGTGTTGATTGTCTACAATTCTAGCTCTGGCGCTCGAAAATGTCGCCTGATCCTCGCCACCGCGCAGGGGGGAATTTGACGAACGCGGTGCGGCCAGCGCGACACCCCACCAAAAAGATGCCTCGCACTAGTGGGCGCAATGCGGGTGAGGAGGCTACGCTGACGGCATGATCGACGGAGACCGCGACCACAACGCTTCCCGCTCCACCAATCCCGACCTCGCCCCCATCCATCGGGGCACCCCGTTGCCCGACTATGTCAACGCCTGGGTGTCGACGCAGCGCTGGTTCGGCAACAAGGGGCATGTTCCGGCCTTACGCAGCATCGGCCATTTCGCTCTCACCTCCGCCGAGCCCGGAGTCGCAATCCGCGTCGATCTCGTGCTGGACACCGCGAGCCTGGGCTTCACGCTGTACCAGCTGCCAACCACGGAACGGGTCGCCGAACTCGCCGGTTTAGATAATGCACTGATCACTGTGCGCAAACCCGGCTCCGAACACGCACGGTACATCTACGACGCAGCCTACGATCCAGCTTTCGCTGCCGCAGTGCTCGCTTTCATGGAGGGGCAGAGCGAGGCGTCCTCGACCAGTGAAAAGGCGACCGGTCGCTCGGCCGCCAGTGCGCGCGGGAACGACCTGCGACCGGCCTCCCCCGCCTCATCGATGGCTCGCGTCACATCGAGTCGCGTGCTCAGCGGTGAGCAATCCAATACCTCGATCATCGTGCAGCGCATTGATCCGACCGGGGCGCCGGCGACGCCGATCATCTGCAAGGTTTTTCGCATCATTCATGCCGGAGAGAACCCGGATGTGACGGTGCAGGCCGCGCTGGCCAGCGCCGCGTCACAGCGGATCCCGCTGCCATTCGGCGCAATTCTCGGCGAGTGGGACGACCCCGCCGAACCCGCGAGCCGGGCTAGCGGCCATCTGGCCTTCGCCCAGGAGTTTCTGCCCAATGCCCCGGATGCCTGGCGCACCGCCCTGGTCGCAGCGGCCGCCGGCAGCGATTTCACGGGCCCCGCCTTTCGGCTGGGTCAAGCCACCGCCGAGGTACACCACGATCTCGCCCGTACCCTGCCGACCCTCGATGCGACTCCCGCGGTGATTGCCGGAGAGATGGCCAAGATGCGGCTGCGCTGCGATCAGGCCCTGCGTGAAGTGCCGGTCTTGGCCGGTCACCGCGACGCGATCGAGGCTGTGTTTGCCCGGGCGGAGACCGCGGTGTGGCCGAAATTACAGCGTATCCACGGTGACTTTCACCTTGGCCAGGTTCTCGACGTGCAGGGCCGCGGCTGGATGCTGCTGGACTTTGAGGGCGAACCACTGCGCACCCTGCGCGAGCGCACCCGGCCCGACATTCCGTTACGCGATGTCGCCGGCATGCTGAGGTCGTTCTCCTATGTTTCGGGGGCCATGACGGCAACGACGTTGCCCGATACGGCCACGGTGGAGGTGCCGGGCAAGTCAGCGCCGGGTGAGGTGATGTCGGACAATACGACGGCGGACAAGGCGACAGGTGCCGCACCCAGTATTTTCGAGTGGGCCGCGGCCTGCCGCGGTGCCTTCTTGGCGGGCTACGCCGATCGCTCCGGCATCAAACTGGCCGATCAGAGCGCGCTGCTGGATGCGTTCGAGCTCGACAAGGCACTGTACGAAGCGGTCTACGAGATTCGCAACCGCCCCACCTGGCTGCCGATCCCCCTCGCTGCGATTGAACGGCTGGTCAGGACTTAGTTCTGGCCGGTTCGCTCTGACCGGTTCGCTCTGGCCGGTTCGCTCTTGCCTGGTCTGAACAACGCTGAAGCTACTCGGAGTCGGCCGAGGCCCGCAGGTCGGCGATAATAATCTTGGTCTGGCTCATCATCGTCGCCATCACCCGACTGGCCCGCGCCGGGTCGGGGTCGCCCAGCAGCTGACCGAGCGTCGTCGGCACCACTTGCCATGACAAACCGAATTGGTCTTTCAACCAGCCGCAGTTACCAGGCTCGCCTCCGTTGCTGGTGAGCTGGTTCCAGAAGTCGTCGATTTCCGCTTGGGTTTCGACCTGCACGAAGAAGGAGATGGCCTCGGTGAACGAAAACTGCGGTCCCGCGTTCAAACCTTGAATCTCCAGGCCGTCGAGCACGAACGACACCGACATGGCGCTGCCGGCTGGTGCTGGCCCGCCCTCGGGGTAGCGCGCCACGTTGAGCATGCGCGAATTGGGAAAGATCGAGATATAGAAATTGGCGGCCTGCTCGGCCTGACCGTCAAACCAGGAGGCGGTGTTGCTGCCACATGCGACACACAGTTCGGCAGCCGCACTACCGCCGCCAGCCACCACCACCACCACCACCACCACCACCAAACACATCACCCACGCCAACGCAAACGGCGCCGGCGACCCCGCACCGTTCTCGATGCGGCAGGAGCTCGGCCACAGAATCAGGAAGCAGAGCGGGACTGTTGCGATTTGGGCTGAGGCTGAGGTTTGGCCCGGTCACGGCTGGCCTCGACGCTGCGCCGCAGGGCCTCCATCAGGTCGAGCACCTCGCCGCCCTCTCCTTCTTCGGGGGCTTCGCCGAACGTCGCCTCGGTCGACACGGCGTCACCACTTTTCAGCCTGGCCTCGATGAGTGCCCGGAGTTCATCCTGATAGTCGTCGCTGAAGGCATCCGGTGCGAAATCCGCCGCAAACGACTCGACCAACGCCGCCGACATGTCCAGTTCCTTGGCGCTGATTTTCACCCGTTCGTCGAGGGACGCAAATTTGCCCTCGCGCACCTCGTCGTCCCAGAGCAGGGATTGCAGCATGAGCACGTCGCCGTGCACGCGCAACGCGCCCAGTCGTGTCTTCTGCCGCAGCGCAAAGTGCACAATGGCCGTGCGATCAGTGGCCTCGAGGGTGCGCCGCAGCAGCACGTACGCCTTGGACGACTTGCCGTCGGGTTCGAGAAAGTAACTCTTGTCAAGCATGATCGGGTCGATCTGGTCGCTCGGCACAAACTCGACGACGTCGATCTCCTTGCTGTGCTCGGAAGGCAGCGACGCGAAGTCGTCGGCGGTGAGCAGTACTGTCTGGTCGCCGTCGTCGAAGGCTTTGCTGATGTGGTCGTAGGGAACAACCTTGGCGCAGATCTCGCAGCGACGTTGATAGCGGATGCGTCCCCCGTCGGCATCGTGCACCTGATGCAATGCGACGTCGTGGTCTTCGGTAGCGCTATACACCTTGACGGGCACATTGACGAGCCCGAAGGTGATCGCACCGGTCCAGATGCTTCTCATGCGACCAGTACACACCCGAATGGCCCATCCGTCGCCTAGTCGGCCAGAAGATTTGGGAGCACAGTTGACGCATGAACGCCAGCAGCCAGGTGGTATCCGTCGAGGGACACCGCATCACGCTCACCCACCTCGACAAGGTGCTGTACCCCGAAACAGGTACAACCAAGGCCGACGTGCTGGCGTATTACGCGGCGATCGCCGAAGTGCTCATCGGGCATGCGGCGAACCGGCCAGCCACCCGCAAACGTTGGGTGCATGGCGTTGGCACGAGTGAGAAACCCGGCCCGATGTTCTTCCAGAAGAACCTGGAACTGTCGACTCCGAGTTGGGTGAAACGGCGCGAGATCCAGCACAAAGACCACGTCAACACCTACCCGCTGGTGAACGACCTCGCCACCCTTACCTGGCTCGGGCAGATGAGCGCCTTGGAAATTCACGTGCCGCAGTGGCAGTTCGGTCGCACCGGCACCCCACGCAATCCCGACCGCCTCGTGCTCGACCTCGATCCGGGACCGGGTGTGGGATTGATCGAGTGCGCCGCGGTCGCCCGACTGGCCCGCACCATTCTGCAGGACATGGGGCTGGATCCGATGCCGCTGACCAGTGGGAGCAAGGGCATCCACCTGTATGCGGCCCTCGACCTGTCTTACAGCTCCGACCAGGTGTCGGCCGTGGCGCACGAACTGGCGCGCGCCCTCGAAGCCGACCACCGCGACCTCGTGGTGAGCGAGATGAAAAGGAGCGTGCGTTCAGGCAAGGTGTTCGTGGACTGGAGCCAGAACAATGCCGCGAAGACGACGATCACGCCGTATTCGCTGCGGGGGCGCAGCCACCCGATGGTCGCAGCCCCGCGCACCTGGAGGGAGCTGGCCTCGGCCGACCTGCAGCAGCTCGACTACAAGCAGGTGCTCGCCCGCCTGAAACGTCGGGAGGATCCGCTTGCCCAGCTCACGGCCGGGTCGTTCGAACACGCGGCCGGTGTGGGAAGCGGGCGCGCGGGAAGCGGGCGCGCGGGAAGCGGGCGCGCGGGAAGCGGGCGCGCGGGAAGCGGGCGCGCGGCCGCGGCGCTCGTCACACCGGACCGCCTCACGGTGTACCGCGGTAAGCGCGACGCCAGCAAAACGCCCGAGCCGGTTCCGGTCGCGCCCGCCGGGGCATTCGCCGGCGAAACAACCGGGCAGAGTTTCGTCATTCAGGAACACCATGCCCGCAGTCTGCACTGGGATTTTCGGCTGGAACACGACGGGGTACTCGTGTCGTGGGCGCTGCCCCGCGGAGTGCCGGTCTCGCCCGCGCAGAACCGGCTCGCGGTCCACGTGGAGGATCATCCGCTCCAGTACGGCAGCTTCGAGGGAAATATTCCCGTTGGACAGTACGGTGCCGGCGACGTATCAATCTGGGACCGCGGCGACTACGAGCTCGAAAAGTGGCGCGACGACGAGGTGATCGTGACCCTGCACGGTGAACCCGGTGCTGGTCTCGGCGGTACCGCTCGGTTTGCTTTGATTCGCACGAGCGCCGGGCATAAGGCTGGGCCTGGGGCTGGGTCTAAGCCAGCGAACAACTGGCTGATTCACCGCATGAAGGCGAGCGCCGGAGCCTCCGGCGGCTCACGTACGAATGCCCGCCCGCACATCGGACCGGTGACGGACAGCGCCCCAGCGCCCCCGAAAAGCGCCTACTCCCCCATGCTCGCTGCCACCGGTTCCGAAGCAGACCTCGGCGACGATGACTGGGCATTTGAAATGAAATGGGATGGCATGCGGGCGCTCGCCTACGTGTCATTGGCCGAACACAGCGTTCGCCTGGTCACCCGCAACGGGCACGATGTGACCGCATCGTATCCAGATCTCGTCCCCGACCTGCTCGCTGCAGTCGCCACAAAGTCAAAAACGGATACCGCGGTGCTCGACGGCGAGATCGTGGCCGTCGACAAACGCGGGCGCCCCGACTTCGGTCTGCTCCAGACACGGATGAAGCTCACCGAGGCCCGGGAGGTCGCAGCAGCGTCGAAACGGGCATCGGTGCAATTCATGCTCTTCGACCTGCTCGAGGTGAACGGCCACGCGCTCACCGCATTGATCTACAGCGCGCGCCGGGACCGACTGGAGGCCACGGTGACCGCGACCGGGTCCACGCAGCTGCCGCCACGTTTCGATGGCGACTTCTCTGGAGCATTCCAGGCCAGCCGCCAGCTCGGGCTGGAGGGGGTCATGGCCAAACGGCTCGATGGTCGCTACACGGTCGGTCGGCGGTCGCACGATTGGGTGAAGATCAAACATGTTCGCCACCAGGAAGTGGTCGTGGGGGGCTGGCGACCCGGCCGGGGCAACCGGTCCGACACGATCGGGTCGCTGCTGCTCGGGCTACCGACGGACACCGGGCTGCGTTATGTCGGCCGGGTCGGCACCGGGTTCGGGGAACGCGACCTGACCGACATCCGTTCGCGGCTGACCCGGCTCGTGCAGAAGACCACCCCGTTCAGCGATATTCCGATTCCGGATGCTCAGGGCGCGGTCTGGGTGCACCCCACGCTTGTCGCCGAGGTGGAGTTCGCCGAGTGGACCGCGACCGGTCGGCTTCGCCAGCCTTCCTGGCGGGGGTGGCGCCCCGACAAAATATCCGGCGACATCACGATCGACTAGTTCGAGCCGACCTGGCATTGCTGGCCGCACTGTCGATCTCGCTCGTGGTACTCGGCGGTGTGATCGCCTGGACACCCGTCAGGCGGCGGGCGGACTACAAGCGGGCGCGCCGGGCCCGAACAAAACAGTAGACACCATAAGCGAGCAGGCCGAAGCCGATGAGGATCAGGGCGATCGTTCCGTACGGGAGGGCGGCGAGTGCCTTGAGCGCCCCGTCGAGCCCGGTGGACTTACTAGCATCGCGAGTCAGAGCTGCGACGCCGACAAGGATCGCCACCACGCCGAGCGCAACGCCCTTGGCGATGTAACCGACGACACCCAGGGCGACGACCGTGCGGCCGGCCGTTCCGCTCGGAACGGTCAGGTCGGACCGGAATTTCTGCGCTGCACCCTTGTAGATGAAGTAGCCGGCGACCCCGAGCACAGCTATTCCGGCCAGAAACAGAACGATGGCGCCGCCGGGCGATGCCAGCAGCGACGAGCTGGCGCTCTGGGTGCTGCTGGCCGAACTCGCCGAGCCGCCCCTGGCGAAGGTGAGCGCGGTGGCGCCGAGGGCAAAGTAGACGATGGCCTTGGCGATATTCGCTAACCGCCGAGACCATTTGCGTTTGGGGTCGCCCTGCATGACGAATACCGAGACGACCAACCACAGCCCGAGGGCGGACATTCCAACGACAACGGTCCAGAGCACAAACACTCCGCCCGGGCTCGATGCCAGCTGCGCCAGTGCCCCGCTCTGGTCGGCGGAGCCGGCGCCCGCACCGAACGCTACGGTGATTGCGATGAATCCGATCAGGATGTGCAGCAGCCCGTTGACGGCGAACCCCATCCGCGCCAGCAGTTGCAGTATGGAACTGTTGTGCGCGTCGCGAGCGATGTGTGTCGCCGATGCTTTCATCACGGCCTCAGCATAGATGGACACACACCGTCGCGCTCAGAATTTTCTTCAGCTGGGCGTCCCACTGATATTGACCATCCAGCCTGTACCAAACTTATCCGTCACCATGCCGAAGCTGTCGCCCCAGGGTGCCTTATTGAGCGGCATCATGACGGAGCCGCCGTCGACCAGCTTCTCCCAGTACCCGGTGAGTTCGGCCTCGTCCTCGCCGCTGAGGGAGACGGTGATGCTGCTGCTCGTCGGGAGTTCCATACCCTTGGGGGTGTCGGAGGCCATCAGGGAGAATCCGCTCGTGGTCGTCAGCTCCGAGTGCATGATTTTGTCCTTCTCGGCCGGATCTTCGCTCGCGTTGTACTCCCCATAGGTGGTGCGGGCGATGTCGCCCCCGAACACGCTCTGGTAGAAGTCCATCGCCTCGCGGGCGTTGTCGCGAAATCCGAGGTACGGGTTGAGACGACTGCTCATGGTTGATTCTCCTCTCTGGTCTGGTGACTCCATGTCGACGGTGGTTCTGTGATTATTGCCTGAATCAGTCATCCACACGAGCCGTGAGCACCACGAGCCCTGAGCCGGGGGCGCGGCCGTGCAACAGCCCCGGGCGGACGGCAATGCGGTGCGGGCGGGTACAGTGTGGGCATGAAGCTGATCGCCATCGACCCGCCCACCCGCAGCTTTTCGCGCTGGCTGACCGACGAAGAAATCGGTCGGGTACTCGCCCACAAGCGCGGCTGGCGTCAAGCACCCGATGGCAGCGTGCTGGCTGGCAAGATTCGCAAGATGCTTGTCAGCGCCTCGCTTGCGCAACTTGGTGCCGCAGCCGTCGCGCGCGGCTGGGCCAGCCGACCACGGGTCGAGCCGAGCGACGGCAGCGGTCCCACCCACATGATGTGGGGCATCATCGATGCGCGCAGCGATGCCGAGCTCACCGTCGCACTCGGCGGCGAGGTGTAGGTTCGAATCTGCCGCACCGGTCAGCCTCGAGTCGCGTAGCGTAGACGTATGAGCCTGAACCCCAGTTACATTCAGCCTGGCCAAGACTTCAACCGCGACACCAACTACATCGAGGACCGCATCACCCGCGATGCCCGAGACGGCTGGCCGGTCGAACCTGGCCGCTACCGGTTGGTCGCGGCCCGCGCCTGCCCGTGGGCGAACCGCACTACGATTGTGCGCCGCCTGCTCGGCCTCGAGGGTGTCATCTCGCTCGGCCTGCCCGGCCCCACCCACGACAAGAACAGCTGGACCTTCGACCTTGACCCGGGCGGGGTCGACCCGGTGCTCGGCATCGAACGCCTGCAACAGGCGTTCCTTGCCCGTTTTCCCGACTACCCGCGTGGTATCACCGTGCCGGCGATCGTTGATGTGCCCACGGGAAAGGTCGTCACCAACAATTACCCGCAGATCACTCTCGATTTCGAGACAGAGTGGGCGGCGTACCACCGTGTCGGCGCCCCCGATCTCTACCCGCAAGGCCTGCGGGCCGAGATCGACGAGGTAGCCAACCTGATCTTTCACGACGTGAACAACGGCGTCTACAAGTGCGGCTTTGCCGGCAACCAGAAATCCTACGAGCGGGCCTACGACGCCCTGTTCGCCCGGCTCGACTGGCTCGAAGAGCGCCTGGCCGGGCAGCGATATCTCGTAGGCGACACGATTACCGAGGCGGACATCCGCTTGTTCACCACCCTCGCTCGTTTCGACGCGGTCTATCACGGGCATTTCAAGTGCAATCGCAACAAGCTCAGCGAGATGCCAGTGCTGTGGGCCTATGCCCGCGACCTGTTCCAGACGTCCGGTTTTGGTGACACCATCGATTTTGACCAGATCAAGAAGCACTACTACGTGACCCATGTCGATATCAATCCCAGTGGCATTGTGCCGAAGGGGCCGGATGCTGCCGCGTGGCTGGCACCACATTCTCGCGCAGATCTCGGAGGCCGCCCGTTCGGCGCCGGCACCCCACCGAACGCCCCGGTTCCCGCCGAGCGGATCGCGGGCTGATCCTGCGCCGACTGCGTCGTGCGGTCGCGCCCCGGCTATTCCGGTCGGCGGGCGCGGCTGGGTTGCACGCGTGGTGGTTCCCCCGGCATCTTGGGAAAATCCGGCGGAAACGGCAACTCACCAAGCCCGGATTCGAGATCGCGTTCCCACCAGGAATACAGAGTGTCGATCGTGCCGGGCTGTGCGTGCATCGCCGCCCACGGGTCACCGCGATCTCGTAGCCGGTCCGGCACGGTGAGGATCGTGAAGGCCTGCGGGTCGGCGTCGGCGAGCTCGCTCCACTCCAGCGGACAGGAGACCGGCGCGTGCGGCAGTGGCCTGGGGCTGTAGGCGCCGGCCATAGTTCGGTCGCGATTGGCCTGGTTGTAGTCGATGAAGATGCGCTCTCCGCGCTCTTCCTTCCACCAGTTTAAGGTCACCTGGGTGGGCATCCGTCGTTCCAGCTCGCGCGCCGCGGCGATGACCGCGTGTCGCACGTCGAGAAATTCGCGGGTCGGCTTGATCGGCGCGAAGACGTGCAGCCCACGATTTCCGGAGGTCTTCACGAATGCGGTGAGACCGGCCTCGGCCAGCACACTCTGCAGACAGACGGCGACCGGCACGGTGTCGGCGAAGTCTGTGCCGGGCTGCGGATCGAGGTCTATGCGCAGTTCGTCGGGATTGTCCGAGAGTGAGGCCCGAGACGGCCACGGGTGGAACACGATCGTGTTCATCTGCACGGCCCATACCGCGGCGGCCGGTTCGTCGATCACGAGCTGCGGATGCGTGCGCCCACTCGGGTAGACCACGGAAACGGCCCGTACATAGTCGGGCGCGCCCTTCGGCGGGTTCTTCGAGAAGAACTGCTCACCGCCGATACCGCTGCTAAAGCGTTGCAGCGATAGAGGACGATCACCGTTGGCCCGCACAAACGCCTCGCCCACTTCCATGAGGTAGTGGGCGAGGTCGAGTTTGGTGATTCCGGGATCGGGCCAGAGCACCCGGCTCGGGCTGGACAGGCGCACATCGCGCGGGCCACACGGGCCAGCAACCGTTAGAACCACCGCATCAGAGCTCATGCGCACACTGTAGCCAAATTTTTTGGCAGCGCCAGTTTCCAGCTGTCGCTGAACAGAGGCTACGGGATGTAGTTGAACTCGTCGGGGTTCGGGCCAGTGCGCTCGTCGCGGTTCAGCGCAGTGATCGCCGCAATATCCGCGTCGGTGAGGACGAAGTCGAACAGGGCGAAGTTTTCGTCGACTCGGCTGCGGGTAACCGACTTCGGGAAGACGATGTCGCCCCGCTGCAAGTGCCAGCGCAGGGTGACCTGAGCGGCGGTCTTATCGAGGCGGTCGGCGATTGCCAGGATCACCGGGTCGGAAAGAACTGCCCCCTGCGCGAGCGGCGACCAGGCCTCGGTTGCAATGCCGTGCTCGGTGTTGAATGCACGCAGCGAATCCTGCGTGAGGTACGGGTGCACCTCGATCTGGTTGACGGCCGGCACTGTGTCGGTCTCATCAAACAAACGCTGCAGGTGCTCTTGCTGGAAGTTGCTCACGCCAATGGTTTTCACCCGGCCGGAGCGCTGCATTTCCTCCATCGCCTTCCAGGTCTCGACGAAGTCTCCAACAGCCGGGAGCGGCCAGTGGATGAGAAAGAGGTCGAGGTACTCGAAGCCGAGGGCATCAAGAGTGCGGTCGAAAGCGGCCAGAGCGTCGGCACGGTCATGGAAACCGTTGTTGAGCTTGCTCGTGACGTAAATTTCGGACCGGTCCAGCGAAGACTCGGCTACGGCTTCACCGACCTCTTTTTCATTGCCGTACATCTCGGCCGTGTCAATGTGTCGGTAGCCGGCCTCAAGGGCAGCAAGGGTCGCCGCCTTCGTCGTCTCCGGGGTGACCTGAAAGGTGCCGAATCCGAGCTGCGGAATCGTCGTGCTGTCGTTGAGGGTGACGGTGGGGACTGCGGTCATGGGTATATCTCCTCGTTCGAAATGTGAGTGCGACTATACGTGAATAGATCCAGCTTTAGACAGTGACCGTGCTACGGATGTTTCCGCCCCTAGTAAAGACTGGCCGGGGAGGTCGGGCTGTCAGGTCCACCTGCCTAACTGCGTGCACGTGTAGAGAGAACCACTCACCCCAGAAAGATATTCCGTGGGCACAATGACCGAGGTACGTGCTCAGCCCGCACACATCGATGACGCTGCGGCGAGCGTTTCGTCCCTCGCCGTGTGCGCGAGCGCGGCACCGACCTGAGCCTGATCCTGCTCGTGCGCAGCAACCGCAGGTCTCCGCGCCTGCTCGCACTGTCTGCCCGGGGGTTTCTGGGCGGGCTCGCCGCACGCGAGCGTTCTTCGCAGGTTGCCGATCTAGCATCGGGTCATGATTGAGCGAGTGCAACGCGACCCCATCCGCCCCGGCCAGGAATCCGTCTGGGACTATCCACGCCCGCCCCGCGTCGAACACACCGGGGAACACATCACCATTGAAGTCGACGGTGTAACCATCGCTGACACGAAGGATGTCGTGCGGGTGCTCGAGACCAGCCACCCACCGGTGTACTACCTGCCGCGGAGTGCCTTCACGCCAGGCGTGCTTCAACCGGCTGCTGGCCACAGTTACTGCGAATTCAAGGGCGCTGCCGGATATCTCTCGGTCGGCCCCCGGGCCCGGTCCGCCTGGTTCTATCCCACACCGAGTTCGGGTTACGAACTGTTAGCCGACCGCGTCGCTGTCTATCCGGGGGCGATGGACCGGTGCACGGTCGACGGTGAAACGGTGCGTGCACAAGACGGCGACTTTTACGGCGGCTGGATAACCGCGAAGATCGTCGGGCCATTCAAGGGTGCGGCGGGGACCCTGGGCTGGTAGCCCACGATTCGACACTATTTCGTCGCACGGAATTTCTGAGCTTGGGATAGCCTCGAATCAGCCAGGCATCCGACGTACTCGAAACTGAAGGAGTTGCTGTGACGCACAGCGCCGTAGACGAAGAGATTCTCAAGCAGTGGATCCGCCGGCTCAGCCAAGCACTGCAGATCGTGGACCTCGAGGTAGACAATGACCTCGTGCTCACCGTCGCCAATGAAGCCGCTCAGGCGGTGAATCCGATGGCCGCCCCGATCACGACGTTCATGGTCGGCTATGCCGCCGGTCTCGCCGCAGCCGACCCGGCGATGACCTCACACACTGCCGTTGCCCGGGCTGTGGATGTGGTCATCGCCGTCTGCCAGCAGCCCGATGATGAACACCCCGACACAACCGGCTGGGTGAACACCGCTCAGTAGCGTAAAGACTCAAGCAGCACGTTCCAGTCGAATGATGACTGCCTTCGACACCGGTGTGTTGCTGCCGTCGGCGACACTATCGAGCGGCACGAGCACGTTTGCCTCTGGATAGTAGGCGGCGGCGCAACCGCGTGGTGTCGGGTACGCAACCAGACGATAGCCGCGCAACACCCGGTCGACGTTGTCACTGAACTCGCTGTGCACGTCGACCAGGTCGCCATCGGCGAAACCGAGAGTGATCAGATCGTTCTTGTTGATGAAGACCACATGGCGACCCTTCTTGATACCGCGATAGCGGTCATCGAGGCCGTAGATGGTGGTGTTGAACTGGTCGTGACTGCGCAGCGTCTGCAGCACCAGGCGCCCGGGCGGTACTTCAAGATACTCCAGGGTGTTCGTGGTCAGCATGGCCTTGCCGATCGGAGTGTTGAAGGTGCGCGAGTCCCGCGGGCCGTTCGGCAACATGAATCCGCCCTCCTGCCGGATGCGTTCGTTATAGTTTTCAAACCCCTCGACCACGTGGGCGACGTGGTCACGGATACGGTCGTAGTCGGCCTCGAATCCGGCCCAGTCAACCGCGACCGAGTCGGCGAGCACAGCGCTGGCCAGTCGCGAAATGATCGCGACCTCCGAGAGCAGGTTTGGTGCGACCGGTTTGAGCTTTCCCCATGATGGGTGCACAGCGCAGACTGTGTCCTCCACGGAGACAAACTGCACCCCACCGGCCTGCTCGTCGATTTCGGTGCGCCCCAGGGTCGGTAGTATCAGTGCCTCCTCGCCGGTCACGGCGTGCGAACGGTTCAATTTGGTAGAGATTTGCACGCTCATTTCGGTGCGTTGCATGGCGGCTTCGGCAATGTCGGTATCGGACATGGCAGAGACGAAGTTGCCGCCAAGCCCCATCCACACCTTCACTCTTCCGTCGCGCATCGCACGCACTCCGCCGACGGCATCAACGCCGTGCTTGCGTGGCGGGTCGAAACCGAACTCGGCTTGCAGGGCGTTAAGAAAAGCCGGCGGCATCTGCTCCCAGATGCCCATGGTGCGGTCACCCTGCACGTTGCTGTGGCCGCGAATCGGTGAGGCGCCGGCACCGGGCTTGCCGATGTTGCCGCGCAGCAAGAGCAGGTTGATGATTTCCTTCACGGTGTCGATGCCTTTTTTCTGTTGCGTCACTCCCATCGCCCAGGTAACGATCACCCGATCAGCGCTCAGGTAGCGTTGCGCCAATTCGTCGATTTGGGCCGCGCGCAAGCCGGTCGCGGCCAACACCATCCGCTCGTCGAGTTGGGAGAGATGCTGGCGCAGCTCGGTCAGCCCGTGGCAGTGTTCGTCAAGAAAAGCCTGATCGAGGACGGTTCCTGGGGCAGCGGCCTCGGCGTCGAGCACTCGCTTCGAGACGGCCTGCAGCAGCGCCATGTCGCCGCCGAGGCGAATCTGCAGAAACTGGTCTGCCATGTCGGTGCCGTGGCCGATCACTCCGCGCACCCGCTGCGGGTTCTTGTAGCGGCGCAGACCGGCCTCGGGCAGCGGGTTGATCGCGACGATCTGGGCGCCGGCATCTTTGGCTTCTTCGAGCGCGGTGAGCATGCGCGGATGGTTGGTACCGGGGTTTTGGCCGATGATGATGATCAGGTCGGATTTCGCAAAGTCGTCGTAGCTGACCGTGCTCTTGCCAATGCCGACGGTCAGGCCCATGGCCCAGCCGGTGGATTCATGGCACATATTGGAGCAGTCCGGCAGGTTGTTGGTGCCGTAAGCGCGCGCGAACAGCTGGTAGGCGAATGCGGCCTCGTTGGAGGCGCGGCCACTCGTGTAGAAGGCGGCTTGATCGGGCGAGTCAAGACCTTTGAGCTTGGCGGCGATCACCCGAATGGCCTCGGGCCAGCTGACCGGGCGGTAGTGGTCGCTGCCGGCTGGCTTGTAGACGGGTTCGACCAGCCGGCCCTGCATGCCGAGCCAGTATTCGCTCTTCTCTCGCAGGTCGGGCAAGGAATGCTCGGCCCAGAAACTGGTCGGGATGGTGACCGGGGTGGCCTCCCAGGTGACGGCCTTGGCACCATTTTCACAAAATTCAAAGGTCTTTCGCTCGCCCGGGTCGGGCCAGGCGCAGCTCATGCAGTCGAATCCGTCTTTCTGGTTCATCGCCAGCAGCGCCCGCATTCCCCGCACGGTGCCCATCTGGGTGATCGCAGGCTGAAGGGAGTGCAGTACCCCGGGGACGCCGGCGGCCCACCCCTTGGAATGCGTGACTTCGATGTCGGCGTCGGTGACGTCGTGGATCGGGGGTTTACTGCTCATGCTGCACCGCTCTCCTGGGGTTCCTGCACGCGACTAGTCGGCCACGCACTCGTCGCTGGCGACGATACACCGACGCGGGCAGGAGCATCCGTTGGTACCGTAAAAGTTTTTATACCCCCACGGGTATAATGTGGAGATACTTCCCAACGAAAGGCACTCACCATGTGCAGGGCTGTCACCTGCAAGACCTGTCAGAAGACCACCTGGGCCGGGTGCGGCCAGCACGTCGACCAGGTCATGAAGGGCGTGCCGCGAAACCAGCGCTGCGAGGGCCATGCGAAAGAGAAATCCACCGGCGGCTTCTTCGCTCGCCTGCTCGGCCGATAACCGCGGGCCGGCTTCTGGAAGGTGAGATCCGTGCGTCTCGATCGACGTCGACACGGTAGCGGGTACCGACGCTCATTAGGTCAGTCACCAAACCGCCGAAGCGGCCCTCGATCTCACCGCCTGCATCGACTGCGAGGCCTGCGTCACCGCCTGCATCGACTGCGGGGCTGTTCGAACGGCTCCACGAGTCTCTTTACCGGAACCAAACCGATGCACCTCACGCTGCCATGAAGCCGAGTGTCAGCGCGGTGCATGCCGCGGGCCGTCAACACCGCCTAGCGGCGGCACCAGAAAGATCGCGGGGGCCAGGGGGCACGGTCGACCTGGCGGCAGCGGGACGCGTGGACGTGCGAATTCATTCCCGCGTGACGTTGCACACCAATTGAGGCGCTGTGGGCCCGTTGCTGGTGACCGGCAATTACACTCGATGAAATGACTCCTCCACAACCCGCAGAGGCGGCCGCCCACTCAGGTCGTTCGCTGCCGCGACTACTCGGGCAGCTGGCCCTCGGGGCTTTTCTGTTGCTGGCGGGAATAAGCCATCTCACGTTCAATCGGGAGGCATTTCAGGCGCAGGTTCCAGCCTGGGTTCCCCTGAACACGGACCTGGTTGTCGTGCTCTCCGGAATCGCCGAGATCACCCTCGGAATCGCACTGCTCGCACTGCACCGCTGGCGGGTTCAGGTCGGCTGGGTTGTTGCCGCATTCTTCGTCGCGATATTTCCTGGCAACATCTCGCAATTCGCCACGGCGACCGACTCGTTTGGGCTGAACTCGGATCTGTCGCGGGGCATCCGCCTCGCCTTTCAGCCCCTGCTCGTGCTCTGGGCGCTGTGGGCTACCGGTGCCTGGCGGGCCTGGCGCGGGAGCCGGCGCCGTGAATAGGGTGCGAGCCTAGGGCGCAGTAGTAATCGGGCGTGAGCGCAACCACATGCCCGACGAGGGATGAAACGGCAGCAGAGCATGCAGGAGGAGTCCGGACAGCGCCGTGACGGTTACCGCTCCGATGGCGCCGAAATTCATGAACTGCGCCTCGACGTTGACCCCGGCCAGCGTCGTCACGGTCCAGCCGAGCGCCCACAGCGTGGCCATGCCGAGGGCCCACAGCCAGCGTCGCCGTGTGCGCGGCGGTAACCCCACGGCCTGCGCCGCCCCGAGCACGATCCCGGTGATCGCTCCCATGAGAGCCAGCTCCGGCAGCGTCGTGCGATAGTTGACCACCGTCGAGCCCAGAAGTAGCCCCAAACCCAGGCCAATCCCGGTCAGCGGAATCCAGTTCAACGGATTGAGACGACGCCGGCTGACCAGCACCTGACCGACGCCGATAACGACCCCACAGACCGCGCCACCGATGAGGGCGGAGACGGGGTTGCTGACGCGCCCACCGACCGCCGTGCCGGCGAGACCCGCGATTGGGAACGCGAGAAATCCGACCAGCCAGAGCAGCCAGGTAGACAGAAAAGTGGGGTTGCGAAAGCTGGGATTGCGATGGAGTCGCCGCATTCTGGTCAAGATTCTGCTCCAGTCCTCGGTGCTGGTGGGTGAGTGCGGTCCAAGTCAGTCAGAAGATCTTCGGACCGACATGCAGACATGCTACGCCCAAGCCGTTGCGCTTAGGCCACAACCGCCTCCGGCGACGCCAACGGCGTGATGTAGGAGTAACCGGTGGCGGTGTTCTTGGTGATCGACAGTACGAGCTGCATATGCGGCTCGAGCGCGGTGACCTTGTCGAGCGGTGCACCCACCATGAGCTGAAAGCCGAGTCCCTTCCACGCGGCGATGGCTCGGCCGGCGAATTCGGCGTCGGATTTCACGAAGCCCTCGTCGAGGAACACCGGGGCAAAGCGCGGCCGGGTTCGGCTTTCATCGCCGAGCTGAAAGCGCAGGGCGGCGCCGACCACGAAGGCCACGAGCTCCTGCGACTCGCCACCGCTTTTACCGCCGAGTGACGAGTACGTGCTGACTTCGACGCCGTCCTGGGTCACGCGTACGGCGGTGATCTCCACGTGCGCTCGCACGTCGAGCAGCAGGTCGCGCTGCGAGCCATTCAAGCCGTTCAGACCGTCAGGCCGGCGAATGAGGCCCATAAACTGCTGCAGCCGGGTGAAGCGGTCCGCGGTTTCGTCGTCGGTGAACTGTTCCGTCGACCCCGAGGAGAGCATCTTGAGCTCCTTGCGAAACGCGGTCGCGTCATCGCGGTGCAGGCGGCGCAGCGAAATCTGGAGGCGGTCGCGGGTCGCGCCGAAGGGCAGGGTCGCGAGGATCTCGTTGATCGGTCGCAGGCGATCTTCGATCTCTTCGATCGCCGTGTTGAACGCGCCGGTGAGGGGCACGAGGTCCTGCCCGCTCCACGCCGACAGTCGACGTTTCCATTCCTGGCGCCGCTCGGAGAGGCCGAGGGTGCGGATGGCATCGAGGATGTCGGTGTAGCTCGTGACCGATTCGAGCGCCACGCCGATGTTGGGGTCGGGCCAGCGGCCCTGGTAGCTTTCGAAGATTCCGATCATGGTCGCGCGATCGCGGGCGGCGAGGCCCCGATCTTGCGCCGATTGGGCGATCAGCCTCTCGCGCAGGCGCTTCAGGCCTCCGGGAAAGCCGACGAGATCGTTCCGGTCGGTGACCAGCGCGAACTGCTCGCTGAGATGTGCGGAATGCTCGGCTGACAGACTCAGTGCCGCAGTCCGTTCGATCTGGTCGAGTCGGTCGTTGACCGTGTCCTGCGCGTCGACGATGCTGCTCTGTTCCTCATTGAGCACTGCCCCGGTCTGGTCGGTGCCGTGCTTGAGCTTCTGGGCAGCGTCGAGTTCGCGGGTGAGCCGGCCCTCTTCATCGTTCAGGGCGCGCAGAATATCGCTGCCGGCCAGCATCCGTTCTTGTTCGGACTTCTTCTCGAGAATGTGGGCTGCGGCGGCCGCGACGTCGATGGCAGGCCAGTCGGTATCAAGAATGTGCTGGTGAGCGGCCCGTTGGTCGCGCAGCTGAGAGAGTTGCTCTGCAACAGCGGATGCCCGACCCCAGGCCGCGTCCGCCTCCGGCCCCTGCGCGGCCAGCTCCGCCGCAATGTCGTCGAGCCGGGCCCGGCTGGAAAACCCGATGATCGATTTCTGGCCCGTGTTCGTGCCGTGGGCGCCGCGGGAACCGTTGCGGGTCTGGCCGCTCGGGGTCACCCGTGCGCCTGCGCCCCCCGATTCGGACGGGCCCCCCAACTCGGACGGGCTTGCCACGCACAGTGCGTCGAGATTCGATCCCCGAAGACGCGCCTGCACCCAGGCGCTGAACGGCGAGTCCTTCACGTCGAGCTTGCCCGACACATAGCGGGAGTCACCGGCGACGGTTTGGTGCGGCTGCAGCGTCACACCCTCAAAGTGGATACGCAGAGGCAGCTGCAACGGATCGATCGCCGCGCTCAGGTGCGCAAGCCGGGTGTCGTCAACGAGCAGAACTCGCACGACCGACGACAGGGTCACCTCGGCGGCCTGCCGCCACTGCTCTTCACCGGCGGCAAGGTCGATCAGTTCGGCGACGAACGGCAATTCCTCGGCCGGAATGCCCGAGGCCTCGGCGATCATGAGCCGGGCGTTGTGCAGGGCGAACGGCACCAGACTCTCCCGCCCGGTCAGAAACGCACGTTCCTGTTTGAGCGAGCGGATACCCTCTTCCACCGGGTAGGCCGCGCGCTGCAGCGCCGAGCGGGTCGCCTCCAGTGCCGTCTCGGCGGCGGCGAATCCACTGATGAACGCGTCAGCCTGCCGCTGGGCGGCCGCAAACGCGGTGGCCGAATCGATCGATGAAGCGAGGCCCTGTGCCCGATCGTCGAAACCGGCACGCTCACGAGCCGCGGCCTCGTGCCGGTCGCTAAGGTGCTCGAGTTCGGTCTGCAGCCGTTCGAGCACGTCCCCGCCGTTGTCGCGCTGCTGCTGTTGCAACTGCACGATTCGGGTCTTGAGCGCGGTTTCCCCGTCGCGGGCCTGCGCCTGCGCGGTCTGGTTGGCGCGGCGTGCGGCCCGGTTGGTGTCGGCGGCGTTCTCGAGCAGGGTCTGTTCGGTGAGCAGCTGCCAGAGCACGAACGGGGTGTCCCCCGGCCGCTGCGCCCCGAAGGTGTCGACCAGGTCAGCGGTGGCGGTCGCGGCCACGAAAGACTTGTGCAGCTCAGGCAGGCGTTCGAGCACCTGGGCCTTCTGCGCCTCGGTGACCATGGCGCCGTAGGAGCGTTCGAGGTCTTCGAAGTGGTCGACCGCCTTGTCAGCGGCGGCGAAGGTCGCGGGCTCTTCAAGCACCATCGACTTGTAGAGTCCGTCGACCGTTTTCACCTGCTGGCCGGCCTGGATACGGGCGAGCAGTCGCAGGGCCTTACCGCCCTCACCGTTGGCGCCGATGCCGAGGCGGGTGTAGAGCGTTTGGGCGAACGCCGCGTACGTGTCGAACACCTCGAGGCCCTCAAACCGCGCCTTGAGGGCACGCTTGTCGAACCGGCTGTCGGCGACGGAGGCGAGATCGCGCAGGTCGAGGCATCCGTCTGTCGTGGCCATTTTCATGCTGACGTCGGCGAATTTGTGGGCGCCACGCGGCACGAAGTAGACCCGCAACACGGTGAACCGGCGCTGGTTGTCGTCGATGAAGGTCATGGCGACGGCGCCCCAGGTCGCCTCGTGCGCACCGCGCAGAACCTGGTCGGTCAGTTCCCCGGTGTCGGCCTCACGGTTGGCGTCGGTCTTGCCGCGGAGGTAGGTCATGAGGTTGCGCTGGTCGACGCTGCGCGCGCGGCCGGAACCGGCATCGTTCGACGCGCCGTTGAACGGGGTGTCGGAGGGCATCATCAGCGCCAGATAGGCGTCGAGCAGGCTGCTCTTGCCGGTGCCGGACGCTCCGGAGACGAGCGTGGCCGCCGCACTGAAGACGATCTCATGGTGGCCGTGAAAACCGCCCCAGTTCACCAGTTGCATCGATTCGGCCCGCCATTGGGTGGTGCCCGCGGTGGCGCCGTCGATGTAAAACAGCGGAGAATCATTCATACGAGGGACTCCAGGTGCGAGGCGGCGAGCGGTTCACTGTTTTCCTGGCGCAGCCAGTCGAGCAGTTCGCCGAGGCGTTCGACCGACAACAGCACCTCGATCACCGCCGAGATACGAAAACGGTCGGGGTCGCTCGTTTTAAGGAGCACCCGCGCCTTGGCGAGACTGTCGACCGCGGCCGACGCCTTGCGGGCGTCGCCGGAGAGGTCGGTCGCGTGTTCCGGGCGAAAGTGCGCGACGTTCTCGACCAGATTGTCTCGATCGACGAGCACGATCTCCTGGCCGTTGGCCCGTTCGCTGCGAAAGCGTTGGCGCAGCAGCACGAGCAGAATGGTCTCTTCGCGGGTGCACGCGACGTCGTGCAACAGCGTGGGAAACCGTTCGCCGCCCTCGGCGACGGCCTGCCGTTTGAAGGCCACCTCGTAGTGCAGGTCAACGTGCAGGTCGAGAAAGACGTCGTTGAGGCGCGACTTGATCAGGCCCTTCGACCGGAGCAGGGTCTGCCATTCAGCCGGCTGCAGGGCTGCCGAGATGTAGCGGTGCTTCAGCAGCAGCACGAGGGTGCGGCGCTGTTCCGCGCTGAGTCCGCCCTCGTCGCCCTCGAACAGGGAGAGGCTCACCGGGTCGCTGTCGATAGCGCTGTCATCAGCGGGGCGATCGTCGGTCATGTTGTCGGTCAGGTCGTCAGTCATGCCGTGAACCCAAATTCTGGGCGGCCAGAGCCGCCCTGTCGTCGTCGGTCAGAATGCGGCGCGGCACGTCGAAGAGCCGCACCGAGCCATCCGGTCGCACCGTTTCAAAGCTCTCCAGGCCCGCCGGGCCGGTCGGCGCCGTCAGCTGGGCAGCGAGTTGCAGCAGGCCGAGAATCTCCACCGGCCGGCGCAGACTCGCGTCGAAACCGTTGAAGGCGCTACCGACGGATGCCGCCTTCCCCGCCCCGAAAGCCGCCACGAGGGCATCGCGCAGCTCGCCGAGCAGCGGCCCGCCCTGCTGGCGCAGGTCGCCGAGGCTCGGCGCCGCGGGTGCAGCGGCGGACACGTCAGCCAGCGCGGGCGGACCCTTGTGGGCCATCGGGTCGTAGAAACGCTCGCGCAGGTGTTCCACCTCGAGGGTGCCGGGCATGAGCTCCGCGGTGACCGTGGAGCGCGGCCCTGCGGTCTGCATCCAGGTCGCGAGTTCGCGATTGACGCCCCGCAGCACGAGCTCCAACTCACGATCTTTCACGACGTCGTGGTTGACGATGTGCTCCCGCAGTGTGGTGGTGAGGCCCTTGCGCTGGGTGAGTACATCATCGATGCCCTTGCGCAGCACGGTCACCGTGCTCATGAAGCTGCGCCGTTCATGAAGACTCAGTTCGAGGGCGAACGGATGCAGCAGAATCGTCTCCAGGTCAGCCTTCAGCCCCTGCATGAGAGCGTCGTTGCGCAGCAGGGTGAATGCGCCCTCGAAGGCGCGACCCTCCGCGGTCGACGACATGAGCGTATCCGTTTTGGCCAGGTAGTCGTCGAGTACCTCGCTGATCGGGCGTTCCTCGCCGCGAAAGTCGCTGACGATCTGTCGGTGCATGGCCGCGACCGATTCTTCGACCCGTTTGAAGTCGCTCGGCAGCTGTGCGATGAGGTCGATGAGGTTTGCATAGCTCTCGTGCATCTGCTCGTTCGAGGCGGATTCGATGTCGCCGCCGTTGACGAGACGGTCACGCTCGCTCGTCAGTTCCTCGATCTGCTGGTCGAGGCGCCGCACCCGTTCGTCGCGATCGGGGTTGGCTTCGGTGGCCCGGTGGCGCACGGTATCGACGATCGTGCTGAGTCGGGATTCGCTGATCAGCGCCCTCGTGCTGGCGAGACCGTCCACGAGCAGCAGGGCTTCCAGGGTGTGGCTGGTGAGCGAGTAGTGCTCCTCGTTGCCGTCACCGTTTCCGTCGGCGGCCCCGCGGATCTCCCGGTACAGCCACAGATCGTTCATCCACTGCACGCAGAGGGCCCGACCGGTTTTCTCGGGGGCGTCGATGCCGGTACTGCGGAGGTCGGCGAGGTAGGCATCCACCTGGGTATGCAGCAACTCGCAGGGAACGCTGCGGCGGTCCCTGCTGAACGAGCTCTTGAATACCGCGAGTACGAACGGCGCCCATTTGCGGTCGAGCAGGCGCAGGGTGGGTTTGTCGAACGCCTCGCGCACCCGCGCCAATTCGCCTGCAATGTCACTCATGAGCTGGTTCCCTCTCCAGCTCTCCACTTTAACCGACTGGCCCGGGCGCACCTGACCCGCGGGCGCTCAGCCAAGCAGGCGCGGCCGCTTCCAGTCAGCGCCGTGCACGTGCTGGTCCAGGAACGCGAACACGGTCTCGTACCAGAGCACCGCGTGCTGCGGTCCCAGGATCCAGTGGTTCTCGTCGGGAAAGAAGAGGAACTTATGGTGCGTGCTGCCGTCGGCATTGGCGTGGTGTTCGGCAAGCTCCGACCACAATCGCAGGCTCTCACCGATCGGCACCCGGTAGTCGTGATCACCGTGGATGACGAGCATGGGAGTGACAATGTCGCGCACGGCCCGGTGCGGCGAATTGTCGATCATGCCCTGCGCCGAGAAAATGCTCTGCCAGTATTCGGAGTTGTCGGTCGTTCCGTTGAACTGATCGAGCGACCACAGGCTCGCATGGCTCACGATGGCACGGAACCGGTCGGTGTGACCGGCGACCCAGTTGGCCATGTAGCCGCCGAACGATCCGCCCATCGCGGCGGTGAGGGTCTCGTCGATCTCGGAGCGGGCTTCGGCGGCATCGGTGATCGCGAGCAGGTCGGTGTACGGCTTGGCGCCCCAGGCGTTCCAGCCGCGCGCGATGAAATCGAGGCCGTACCCGGTCGACAGCGCGGGGTCGGGCAACAGCACCGCATAGCCGCGGGCGACGGCGAGCAACGGGCTCCACCGCCAGCTCCAGGCGTTCCAGCTGTTCAAGGGACCGCCGTGAATCCAGAGCAACAGCGGGGCCGGATGCTGCGGTGCGGCTCCATCAGGCAGCAATAGCCAGGCGCGCACCCGTGTTCCGTCCTCGGCGCGGGTCTCGACCTCGGTGATCGTGCCGGGAACATCGGGCAGCACGGCCGGCGTAGCGAGCGGAGTGATGCTCGCTACGCCAGCGCCGGAACGGCCGATGCGCACCGGATGGGCCGGCGCGATCCAGGACGAGCGCAACGCCACAAGGTCGCCGGTCCCGGCGTCGACGCAAACGTTGGTGTAACTGAAGTCATCGGTGGTGAGCTGTTCGGGGGGCCCTCCGTCAAGCGGTACGCGAAAGATCGGCCCGCGACCGTCGTGGTCGGCGGTGACGATGAGGGCGTGGCTTACGTCGCCCGGAGCGCCGCCCTGCTGGGCGTCGAAGACGAGGCTCGACGGCCAGCGGTCCCAATCGGCGGCGAGACGGCGCGGGTGGCCGCCGTCGAGGTCGGCGACCCAGATTTCCTGGTCGGCCGGGCCCTCCGGGGTGCTGAAAGCGGAACGCACGAAGGCGATCGTCCGGCCGTCGAGGCTCACCGCCGGTGATTCGAAGTGCACCTTCGGTTCGTCGAACAGGATGGTCTGGGTGCCGGTCGTGACGTCGATCGACACCAGGATATAGCGGCCGGAGCGTTGCTCGGCGACCCGTAGCGCGGCGATCAGCGTGGATCCGTCGGGGGTCAGGGCCTGGCCGGCGGTATCAGCCGTGCGGCCGGGGGTGGGCGTGAGGTCTCGGGGACGCGGGAGGTCGGCCGGGTAGGGGGCGGGAGCATCCGTCGTGGACGGGGCAGCAGATTCGGCCGTGTCGACGGCGATCATGTCGTGCAGACTGGAAAGGTCGAGCGCGAGCAGGTGTGGTTCGGCGGGGCCGAGGTTGTGGTCCCAATAACGCACCGGGTAGCTCTCGTGCAGAATGGCCGCGACCTTCTTGTCGGCGCGCTCCTTGCGGGCAAAGCCTTCCGCTTCGAGGTCGGTGGCGCTCGGCAGTAGGTCGGCGGCGATCACGAGAGAGTTAGCCGCGGTGGCCACCGCGGCGATGCCGGATACTCCCCCGGCGAGGCGGGTGATCGCGCGGGCGTCCCCGCCGGCCGCCGGCAGCAGCCAGAGCTGGGCGGCCTCCGAGACTTTCACGGCACCCTGGTCGGCGGCGGTGTCGGGGCGGGCGGAGACGAACACAATGTCGCCGGTGGCGGTGAAGGCCGCCCCGGATTCGCCCTTCGCCGACCGGGTCAGGCGCGTCGGTACACCGCTGCCGTCGGCGGCCGCCGACCAGAGTGCGCGCTCATAGCTCGTGCGATCGTGGGTCAGGGTGGCGACGGTCAGCACGACCCTGCGGGCGTCGGGCGAGAGCGCGAGACTTTCCACGCGGGGCAACGCGATGTAGTCGTCGAGGCTGGAGAAGGGCGTGGGGTGAGACTCCGATGTCATGCTTTGACGCTAGCGGGTCGCGGCGCCGTTACGTTCCGAGCGGCGCAGTTCCAAGCGGCGCCGCGCCCACCAGATACAGCCGCTGGGTGGCCCGGGTCATCGCAACGTAGAGCGCCCCGGCGCCGCGTTCGGAGGCCGCGAGGATGGCCGCTGGATCGACGACGACGACCGCATCAAACTCCAGCCCCTTGGCGTCTTGCGGGGTGAGCAGCGCGATCTGGCGGCTGAGACCCAGCGCCCCCACGCCGACCAGGTCGCCGAATTCGGCCCGCAGCGTCGTATCAAGGTCGTCGATACCGGCCTCCACCACAATCACGGCGAGGGTGCCGCCAGTTGCGAGCGCCAGGTCGCGGCGCACCGCCACCGCGGCCTCCGCGACCGTTTCTACCGGCCATTCACTCGAACGCACCGTGCGGGACGGCGTGATCGGCAAGCGGTGCGACATGGCGACCGTCTCGGCCGCCGTGGCAATCTGGCTCGGTGTGCGATAGTTCACGGTCAATTCTTCGAGCCGCCAGCGATCGGCTTCGGGCGAGCCGTCGAGCACCGGCTGCAACGCCTCTTTCCAGCTCGCGGATGCCGCCGCGCTCGCCGCCTGCGCGATGTCACCGACGATCGTGAACGACCGGCGCGGACCGCGCCGCACCACCAGACGCCACTGCATCGCAGACAGCTCCTGCGCCTCGTCGATGACGATGTGGCCGTAGGTCCAGCTGCGGTCCCGTGCGGCGCGTTCGCTGGTCGTGGATCGTTCATCGAGTTCGGCGAAATTAGCGGCGAGGTCCTTCGCGTTGACGAGCCCTTTCACCTGCATGTTCTCAATGGCCGTTTCGGCGTTCTCCACGTCACGCTTACGCTGTTCCTTGAGCGCGCGCTTCTTCGCCTGGTCGACCGCGTTGTATTCTCCGAGCAGCTCGGCGGCCTCATCGAGCAGCGGAATGTCGGCGATCGTGAACTCCGCCGTGCGCGGTCGCGCCAGCAACTTGCGTTGGGCGTACCGCCAGCGCGGGGTCAACTCGGCCAGCCACTGCGGCCGCGCGTACAGATCTTGCACCAGCTTCCGTGGGGTCAGCGGCAGCCAGGCGGTATTGAGCGCGACCCGCACATCGTCGGCCAGGCGCAGGTCTTCGCGCAGCATCGGCAAGTCGGTGTCGTCCATCGAACGGCCCTGCTGCTGCAGTTGCTCGAGCCAAACCCGGGAGAGCGCGTTGATGGCGGTCTTCACGAATGTGACCCGGGCCTCGTTGTGGGTCTTGCCGGTGCCGCGGGCGCGCGCAATCGCGTGCGACACCAGCTCGGGCTGCAACACGATGCGGTCGCCGTTCACGACGAGCTGCTGCGGGGCGGCGGGGGTGCGCTGCCGGGAGTGCACGGCTCGCGCAATGAGGTCGGCCATGAACGCCTGGCCCTTCAGCGCCGCGACGGCGGGGGCATCCTCGCGGGTCGCTTCGACGCCGGGAAAGAGCTGGCCGACCGAGGCGAGCACCACGCCGGTCTCACCGAGCGAGGGCAGCACAGCCTCGATGTACTGCAAGAACGAACGCGACGGGCCGATGATGAGCACGCCGCTGTCCCGCAGCCGATCTCGGTGGGTGTAGAGCAGGTAGGCGGCGCGGTGCAGCGCCACGGCGGTCTTACCGGTGCCGGGGCCGCCCTGCACGACGAGAACACCGGCCAGATCCGAGCGGATGATGCGATCCTGCTCGGCCTGAATGGTCGAGACGATGTCGGACATGTGCCCGGTGCGCTGCGCCGTGAGCGCCGCGAGCAGGGCTCCTTCGCCCTGGTGCGCGCTGGCATCCGGGTCAGCGAGCAGGGCGACGTCAAGAATCTCGTCTTCGATGCGGATGATGTTGCGCCCCTTGGACAGCAGGTGGCGGCGAGCCCGGGCACCGAGCGGAGTGGCAGCCGTGGCCTGGTAGAACGCGCTTGCCTGCGGCACCCGCCAGTCCAGCAGCAGCGGCTTGTGGTCTTCATCGCGCAGGCCGACCCGGCCGATATAGCGGTAGACCGAATCGCCCGAGTCATCGGGCACGGTTTCGAGCCGGCCGAAGGCGAGCCGATCGTCGACCTCCCGCAGTTGCACGATGCGGTCCTCGTAGAGGCGGGCAAAGGTGTCGCGCTCACTGCGGGACTGGTGGTTGCCGCCGACATCGAGCCGGCGCACCGCGATCAGTTGGTGTTCGGCCTCTTTCGCCAGCGCGTCCAGCCGCGCATAGAGCGCCCCGACATAGTTCTGTTCCCGAACAAGCTCCTGGTCGATCACAAAACTCCCCTTAAACCGAAGCCCCCAGTTTAGTCGCGGTCAGTGTGGGCATTGCTGTGTGTCCGCATCCGCTCATGTGTCGAATATTTACGCACGTGTTCGCTTATTGTCGGGCGCGGGAACAAGCTGTGGTCATGTCAGTCATCAAGGTCGCACCGCTGGAGCATATCCGGCGCGAGCGCAGCAGCATCAAGTGGACTCGGTTTCCCGCCGACGTACTTCCCTTGTTTGTTGCCGAGATGGACTACCCCCTGGCTCCGGCCATCGTCGCGACACTCGTGGAGCGCGTGCAGGCCTCCGACACCGGCTATCTCGATGGCCCGGGCCCGCTGGCTCCGGCCTTCGCCCAGTTTGCGCTCGACCGGTGGGGCTGGAGAGTCGACCCGAGCCACGTGCACCTCGCGACCGACGTGAGCGTGGGCATCGTCGAAGCGCTACGCCTGGCCGTGCCGGCCCATGGTCGGGTGGCGATCACCCCGCCGGTCTACCCGCCGTTCTACGAACTCGTCGAGGAGGCCGCGGCATCCGTTCTCGAAATATCGCTGCTCGAACAGGGTGAGCGGTGGGCGCTCGACCTCGCCGCGCTGGAGCTCAGCTTTGCCAGCGGCATCGACGCTTTTCTGCTCTGCAACCCGCACAACCCGCATGGCATCGTCTGGGAACGCTCGACTCTGGAGGCGCTTGCCCGCCTCGCCGCGCAGTACGACGTGTTCGTCATCTCCGACGAGATCCACGCGCCGCTCACCTACCCGGGCGTCGCGTTCACGCCGTTCGCCCCGCTGGCCCTGGCCGCCGGCGCTCGCGCGGTCACCGTGACCTCGGCAAGCAAGGGCTGGAATGTGGCCGGGCTCAAGTGTGCCCTCGTCATCGCCGCCGATGACGCCACCAACGACCTGCTGAACCGGCTGCCCGAAGAGGTCGCCTGTCGCACCAGCATCCTCGGCCTGCACGCCAACATCGCCGCGTTCTCCTGTACCGACTGGCTCGACAATGCCATCGATCAAATTGTCGACAACGATTCTCTGCTGGATTCCCTGCTTCGCGAACACCTGCCCGCCGTGATTTACCACCGGCCGCGCGCCGGCTACCTCGCCTGGCTGGATCTGCGCCACCTCGGCCTCGGCGAGAGCCCGTACCAGCGCATTCTCGACGAGGCCCGCGTCGCCCTCAATAACGGCGAGTGCTTCGGCCTCGGCGGCCAGGGGTTCGCCCGCCTCAATTTGGCCTGCTCGCCCGACACCCTGCGCGAGGCCGTCGCCCGTATCGCGGCGCTCGTCGCACGGGTCGATGCCGCTTCTGCCGATTGCCCGACGGCGGCGACCGTCTGATGACGACAACGGATGCCCCGCTCCCGACCAACACCGACGCAACAGGAAGTTTCATGGCCACGCCCGCACCAGCATCGACTTCACTGAATTCTGACGCCACCGAGGTGGTCGCGCCGATCACCGATTGGGACGCCTTCAGCTTCGACACCCGCCAGGTGCACGTCGGCGAGTACGCCGACGAGAACCGCGGCGCGCGCATTCCGCCGCTCACCCTGAGCGCCGGCTACGTCTTCGACTCCTTCGATGACGGGGCCGCCCGGTTCAACGGCGGTTCCCGCGAACCCATCTACTCCCGGCAGGGCAACCCCACCAACGCGGTCGCCGAACAGCGGCTCGCCTCACTCGAAGGCGGCTCCGCCTGTGTCGCCGTGTCGAGCGGACAGGCCGCGATCAGCGCCGCCCTGTTCGCGCTGGCCGAATCGGGCGAGCACATCGTCTCGACCGCGAGCATCTATGGCGGCACCCGCATTCTGCTCGGCCGGAGCTTTCGCCGCATGGGCATCGCGGTCGACTACGTCTGGGACACCGACTCCGATGCCGCCTGGGACGCGGTGATTCGGCCGGAGACCAAGGCGATCTTCACCGAGACCATTCCGAACCCGCGCAACGACGTCGTCGACATTGCCCGCATCGCTGCCGTCGCCCGCCGCCACGGCATTCCGCTCGTCGTCGACAACACCGTCGCCACGCCGTACCTGATTCGCCCGTTCGAGCACGGCGCCGACATCGTCGTGCACTCGACCACCAAGTTTCTCAGCGGCCACGGCGCCGGCGTATCGGGCGCGGTCGTCGACGGCGGCACCTTCGACTGGGCGGCGAGCTCCCGCCGCTACCCGCTGCTGACCGACTCGTTGCGCCCCGGCCTGCCCTCGCTGCTCGACCGGTTCGGCCCGGCCGCCTACGCCCAGTATGTGCGCGAGGCCGTCGTCAACGACGTCGGACCATCACTGTCGCCGTTCAACGGGTTTCTGTTGCACCAGGGCATCGAAACCCTCTCGCTGCGTATGGAACGACACGTCGACAACGCGATCGCCATCGCGCACTGGCTCGAGGAGCAGCCAGAGGTCGAAGTCGTCGACTACGCCGGCCTGCCGAGCAGCCCGCTGCACGAGATCGCGCAACAGTACTACAACGGCCGGACCGGCTCGGTGTTCGCGGTCACCGTCAAGGGCGGGACCGAGGGTGCCCGAGCGTTCACGAACGGTCTGCGGGTGTTCAGCCGCATGACCGGTATCGGCGACACCCGCTCGATGGTGCTGCATCCACTCACCACCACCCACGCGTCCTTTGCCCCCGATCTGAACGCACGCCTCGGCATTACGGCCGGCATGCTGCGCCTGTCGGTGGGCATCGAATCGCTTGACGACCTTCTGCTTGACCTCCGCGGGGGGCTCGACCGAGTCGCCGGCATCCTCTAAACGCTAGGTACTCTGAATTCATGAACCTCATCGCGCCAAATTTTTCTGCGCCCACTTTCTTCCGCAGAACGGGTACACGCACCTCGGCTGCACGCACCTCGGCTGCACTGGGCGCGCTCGTCCTGCTCGCCGCGTTGAGCGGATGCGCCACCGATTCCGGGGCCGGCTCGCCGGCATCCGCTGCCGCCACCGCCACAGCTGAAGCGGGTGCTGCGGCCGTCGATTGCGCCGGCGTCAACGTCGTCGTCGACTTCGGCACGCTCGACGCCGCCCCGGTCACCGAGTGCGTCGACGCGACCGAGGCGATTGCCGCGAGCGAGACCCTTGCGACTTCCGGCGTCACAACCGCGGGAAGCGTGGAGTACGGCGACCAGATCGTCTGCCGTGTCAACGACCGCCCGGCCGCTGACGAAACCGTCGTGGTCGAGGGCCAGGAATCGTTCACCGAAACCTGCGCTTCGATGCCGCCCGCGTACGCATACTGGGCGCTCTGGGTGAAAGCCACCCCCGACGCCAACTGGGAGTACGCCCAGGAGGGCCTCGGCACGCTCCAGGTCGAGCCCGGCCAGTCAGTGGGCCTCGTCTACACGACCGGCACCGAAACACCCACGCCCGGCAGCTAAGTGTTTCGCCTGCGCCTGGCCCCGCTGCGCGCGGCAGTCGTACTCGCGGTGGGCTTCGTGCTGCTGCGGGTCGTCTACCGGGTGGTGTTCGGCGGTGCCGGCGCCGGCACGGGACCGCTGCTGCTGGATCTTCCAAGACTCCGGCTCGACGGACCATTCAGCCACATCACCCTGTTCGGCCCGGTCACCCTACTCGGGCTCGGCAACGCGGCGCTGAGCGCCTTGCCGGTCGCCGCAGTCATCGTGTTCTTCGGCCTGCTCAATGCGATCATCAACGTGCAGGCCCTGTTCGCACGCGGTGCCGGTCGCGGGCCGCTGCGCGCCATCTCCCGTTCGCTCGTGATCGCCTGGGCGACCTTTCCGGCACTTTTGGAATCCGTGCGCCGCGTGCGGGTCGCCCGCTCCCTGCGCGGAGAACGGTCGATCGCGTCGCTGCTCGTGCCCATCTTCGAGCAGACGATCGAGCGCGCGCTCGCGCTGGCCGCGTCGATGGAAACCCGCGGCTTCGCGGCCACCCGCGTCCTGACCGGCGTGTGCGAGGCACCGGTGGTGCTCCGGGATGCCGGTTTGAACTTCGGTGCTGCGCCTGACAAGACGGGCTGGCACCTCGACGAGCTCAACGTCACCCTCAAGCCAGCCACCCTCACCGTGATCGTCGGCGCGACCGGGTCGGGCAAAACCAGCCTGCTCCACAGCATGAGCGGCCTGTTCCAGCATTTCTACGACGGCACCCAGCAGGGACGCATCGACATTGCCGGCGCCGACCGGGCCCGCACTCCCCCGCGCGACACCGCCGGATTCGTCGGGCTCGTCGCGCAGAACGTGCGCCTCGGCTTCGCGGCCGAAACGGTGCACGACGAGATCGGCTTCGCCCTGGCCGTGCGGAACGTCGCCCCGCTGATCGTGCACGCCCGCGTTATCGAGGTGGCCGCCCGGCTGAAAATCGAGCACCTGGTCGACCGTTCGATCGACCAGCTCTCGGCCGGTGAGGCCAGCCTCGTCGCGATCGCCGCCGCCCTCGTAAACCATCCCACCCTGTTGCTCGTAGATGAGCCGCTCGCCGACCTCGATACGGCCGCCCGCGACCGGGTCTGCACCGTGCTCGGCCAGCTCGCGCACGAGGCCGGCGTCTGCGTCGTGATCGCCGAGCACAACACGCAAGAGTTCGCCACCATAGCGGATGCCTGGCTGCAGATTCGAGGCAGCCGCGTACACCAGCTCCTCGCCGCTGACCGGCCCGCTGGCGCACTGCCGATGCCCCGGAGCGTGCCGGCTATCGATGCGACGAGAGGTGGCAGCACGGGCGGCATCGCGGCCGTGTCTGCGGTGCCGCTTGCAAGCATCCGCCAGCTCAGTGTTCTGCACCGACCCAAACTGGTCGTCGATGACGTGTCGTTCGACATTGCCACGGGCGAACTCATCGCCCTGCGCGGCAGTAACGGCGCCGGCAAGAGCAGCCTGCTGCGGGCCATCGCCCTGCCGACAAACGCCGAAACCGTGATCGTCGGAGGGCTCGATGTGCGTTCCCTCAAGCGACGAGCGCGCTGGCAGGCCGTGGGCCTGGTGCCCGAGAACTTCGACGACCTGTTGTTCACAATCACCGTGGCCGAGGAATGCCGCCGCGCCGACCGCAACCTGGCGGGCGCCAGCACCGCGCAGACCTTCGCCGGTCTGCTCGGCTTCGACGCGCTAACGGATGCCGCGCATCTGCTGCAGCGTCATCCGCGCGACCTCTCTGCGGGCGAACGGCTCTGCCTTGTGATGGCCATTCAGCTCGCCGCTCGGCCGGCCCTGCTGCTGGTCGACGAACCGACCCGCGGCCTCGATCTCGGGGCGCGCACGCTCGTGAGCGCGGCCCTGGTGCGGGCAGCCGGCCACAGCAGGGCGGTGCTGTTCGCCACCCATGACGAGGACTTCGCATCGGGCCTCGCCACGCGTACCCTGCTCATGCACCACGGCCAGCTCTCTGCCCCGTGTCAGGTGCTCTCGTGAGCAAGATCTCCGCGACCGCCCCCGGCAACTCTCCTGACGCCCCCGCAGGTCGACGTGCCCGCCCCAGCCGGCGCACGGATCGTGCGCGGCCGCGCCCAAGCATCCGCTGGACCTCGTGGATTCTCGGCGGCGGCAGCCTGCTCGCCGCGGCCGCGTTCGCCTGGCCGCTCTTCGTCGGGGCGGTGCCGGCCGACGCGCAGGTCGCAGTTCCGATCGTGGCATTCGCGCTCATCCCCGCGCTCATTGTGGCCCTGGCGCTCACCCTCGACCATGAAATGTATACGGCGAAGACCGTCGCGCTGCTCGGCGTACTCTCGGCCGTCGGCGCCGCCGTGCGCATCGCCGGAGCCGGCGTCGGCGGTGTCGAGGCCGTATTCGTGCTGCTCATCCTGGCCGGGCGGGTCTACGGCGCCCGGTTCGGCTTTCTGCTCGGCATGCTCACCATCGCGGTGTCCTCGATGCTCTGGGGCGGTTTTGGCCCGTGGACCCCGTTCCAGATGTTCGCCTGCGGCTGGGTCGGCGCCGGTGCCGGTCTGCTGCCGCGCTGGCAGAACGCCACGCGGCAGAATTCTTCCGGCCAGCGCATGCGCGCCAACCGCGAAATCTTTCTGCTGGCTGCCTATGGGGTAGTCGCGTCGTACCTGTTCGGGCTCATGATGAACCTCTGGTTCTGGCCGTTTGCGGTGGGCAGTGGCACCGATATCTCTTACACGGCGGGAGCCGACCCCGGCCAGAACCTTGCCTCGTTCGCGCTCTACTCACTCGTTACGTCGACCCTCACCTGGGATACCGTACGCGCCATCACGACCGTGGTCGGTATTGCGCTGGTCGGCCCGGCCGTGCTCGCGGCTCTGCGCCGAGCCCGCCTGAGCCCCCGCCGTTGACCGGCCGGGCGGATTGTCTCCGTGGGAACATCTGCTCCGCAATCCGCGTCTGCGGAGTCGAATATCTCATGGATTCCCGCGCATTTCATGAGGCGTTGAACGTCTCACCGTTTCTTGGCAGCCAGTTGTCGCCGCTGACGTGAGGGCGCTCAAAGATGATCGGACGTCCGCGCGCCGTCTGCCAGTCAGTTGAGTCCGTGACTTGCACGTGCACGTGCGGTTGCGTGCTGTTACCCGAATTCCCGCATGAACCAATGGTCTCGCCCACCTCGACTACCAATCCCACTGTGACGTTCACCGTTCCACGCCGCAGATGCGCGATGAGCACGAAGGGCCCGGACGAACCCATCGCGATAACCACGTGATTCCCTGCGATCGCGCGGACGCCCTCCCGAATGCGGCGGGCTTGCGAGAGCGCATAAGGAATGAGCGCCAATTGTGAGCGGCGGGCCTCATGATCAAGCTCACCGTCGATCGCGGCAACCACCGTGCCCGATGCCGGCGCGAGGATTGGTGCGCCGAATCCGACGAAGACCTCAGGGGACTCTGTTGCCAGCACCGAGCGCCAGCCGCGCTTTCCCGAATGACCGCGCTCGTTGACAGCGACGAAGTCGATTGCGAATGTGGTGCCGAAAAGGTGAGTGCCGTGGCTAGGAACACGGTTCGCGGGGCTGTTCTCCGCGATCCACCGGCCCCGGAACGGTAACCGGAGCACAACTGGAACAGTTTCCAACATCCCAGAACCTCCGCTGGTCGCGCAAATTGTGTCGTCCAGGCGAGCCACACGGTCAGTGTAACGAGAAGCACAATTCACCCCAGCCCCACCATCGGCCACCACGGGCGCAACGACATTGACACCGTGCGGATCGGTTCGCGCCGTTCACCTACACCGAGAAGTACTTCGCCTCCGGGTGGTGGAACACGAACGCGTCGGTCGACTGCTCGGGGTGCAACTGCAGTTCCTCCGACAAGACCACGCCCATCCGCTCGGGTTGCAGCAGCTCGACCACCTTGCGACGGTCCTCCATCTCGGGGCAGGCCGGGTAGCCCAGGGAGAACCGGGCTCCGCGATACTCCAGCTTGAACATGCCGGCCACATCACTCGGGTCCTCGTCGCCGACACCGAATTCCGAGCGGATGCGGGAGTGCCAATACTCGGCGAGGGCCTCCGTGAGCTGCATGGTGAGCCCGTTGAGTTCCATGTAGTCGCGGTATTTGTTCTCGGCGAACATCTTCGCCGTGACCTCGTCGACGTGCGAGCCGGCGGTGACCAGCTGGAGGGCGACGACATCCGTTTGCCCGCGTTCTCCGGACGAACCGGTGTCGCGACCGCGCACGAAGTCGGCCAGGCACAGGTGTTTATCTCGGCGCTGCCGGGGAAAGTTGAACCGCAGTCGGTCAGCGCCGAGTTCGCCGCCGGAGCCGCCGTCGGGCGCGAGCAGTCCGGCCTGGCCGAGGCGCCCGGTCGGGTCATCACCGTGGTGCAGCACGACCATGTCGTCGCCGTCGGCGACCACGGGAAAGTAGCCGTAGGCGACGGAGGCATCGAGCATGCCCTCGCCCAGGATGCGATCGAGCCAGTAGCGCAGGCGCGGCCGACCGACAGTGTCGACCAGTTCCTGGTAGCTCGCGCCGTCTTCGGCCCGGCTGGGTTTGAGCCCCCACTGCCCCATGAAGGTGGCGCGTTCGTCGAGAAAGGCCGAAAAATCGGCGAGGGCCACACCCTTGACGATGCGGGTGCCCCAGAACGGCGGTACCGGAATCGGGTTATTGCTCGCGACCTCGGAACGCCCGGGCATCTCTTCGGGTTCGGTGAGGGTGAGCAGGCTCTTCTTGTGAATACGTTTCTTGAGCGGTGGCAAGCCAACCGACAGAGGGTCAGCGCCGCGGGCGATGGCCACGAGCGGTTCCATCAGGGCGAGGCCCTCGAAGGCATCGCGGGCGTAGCGCACCTGCCCGGCGAAGACGCTGTCGAGGTCGTCCTCGACGTAGGACCGGGTGAGGGCCGCGCCGCCGAGCAGAATCGGCCATTTGTCGGCGAAGCCGCGCGACTGAAGCTCGAGCAGGTTCTCTTTCATCACCACGGTGGATTTCACGAGCAGCCCGCTCATACCGATGACGTCGGCGTTATTCTCCTCGGCGACCCGGATGAACTCGGCTATCGATTGTTTGATGCCGATGTTGATCACGTCGTAGCCGTTGTTGGTGAGGATGATGTCAACAAGGTTCTTGCCGATGTCGTGCACGTCACCGCGCACGGTGCCGAGCACGATCGTGCCCTTGCCGGCCGCTTCGGATTTCTCCATGTGCGGCTCGAGCAGGGCCACGGCGGCTTTCATCACCTCGGCTGATTGCAGCACGAACGGCAGCTGCATCTCGCCGCTGCCGAAGCGGGCGCCGACGACCTGCATGCCGACGAGCAGGTGCACGTTGACGATATCGAGCGCGCTCAACCCCTCGGCTCTGGCAAGGTCGAGGTCAGCCTCGAGGCCCTTGGCCTCGCCGTCGATGATGCGGCGTTCCAGGCGTTCGCCCACCGGAAGGGCGGCGAGTTCGGCGGCGCGCTCGTCTTTCAGGGCGGCGGAGTCGACGCCGGCGAACAGGTCGAGCAGGGCCACCAGCGGATCGTAGGTGAGGGTTCCCTCGGCGTCGTATTCGCGGCGGTCCCAGACCAGGTCGAGCGCCACCTTGCGGCGGTCGTCGGGCACGGAGGCGAGCGGCACGATCTTGGCCGAGTTCACGATGGCCGAGTCAAGGCCGGCCTCCGTCGCTTCGTGCAGGAAGACCGAGTTGAGCACCGAGCGCGCGGCGGGGTTGAGCCCGAACGACACGTTCGAGACGCCGAGCGTGGTGTGGATGCCGGGGTACTTCGCTTTGATCTGCCGGATCGCGTCGATGGTCTCGATGCCGTCGCGGCGGGTTTCTTCCTGGCCGGTCGCGATGGGAAAGGTCAACGCGTCGACGATGATGTCCTCAACCCGCATGCCCCACGTGTTCACGAGGGTGTCCACCAGACGGGTGGCGATGCGTACCTTGTGTTCGGCGGTGCGGGCCTGGCCCTCCTCGTCGATGGTCAGGGCGATCACGGCCGCGCCGTGCTCCTTGACGAGCGGCATGATGCGGCCGAACCTCGACGTGGGCCCCTCGCCGTCTTCGAAGTTGACCGAGTTCACGACCGGACGACCACCGATGAGTTCCATACCGGCCTGCAGCACGGCCGGCTCGGTGGAGTCGACGACGAGTGGCAGGGTCGAGGCGCTGGCCAGTCGGGAGACGACCTGCTTCATGTCGGCGACGCCATCGCGACCGACGTAGTCGATGCAGACGTCGAGCAGGTGGGCGCCGTCGCGCACCTGGCTGCGCGCGATGTCGACGCAGTCGTCCCAGTTTTCAGCGAGCATGGCATCGCGAAAAGCGCGCGAGCCGTTGGCGTTGGTGCGCTCCCCGATGGCCAGAAAAGCGCTGTCCTGGTCGAAACTGACGTGCTGGTACAGACTTGCGACACCCGGGTCCTGTTCGAGGGTGCGGAGTTTCACCGTGACGCCACGCAAGCGTTCGACCACGGCCGTCATGTGTGCGGGAGTCGTGCCGCAGCATCCGCCGACCAGACCCAGCCCGAATTCCTTCACGAACTGTTCGTGCGCCGTGGCCAGCTGGTCGGGGGTCAGCGGATAGCTCGCGCCGGTCTTCGTCAGCTGGGGCAGGCCGGCGTTGGGCATACAGATGACGGGCACGCGCGAGAACTTGGAGAGGTGACGCAGGTGCTCGCTCATCTCGGTCGGCCCGGTCGCACAGTTCAAGCCGATAGCGTCGATGCCGAGTGGCTCGAGCGCGGTCAGCGCGGCGCCGATCTCGCTGCCCATCAGCATGGTTCCGGTGGTCTCCACCGTCACCTCGACGAAAATGGGCAAGCGGATGCCGGTCTCGCTAATGGCCTGCTTGCATCCGTTCACCGCGCTCTTGGTCTGCAGCAGGTCTTGTGAAGTCTCGATGAGGAACGCGTCAGCACCACCACGGATCAAGCCGAGCGCCTGCTCGGCGAACGTGGCCTTGAGGTGGGCATAGGTGGTGTGGCCGAGGCTGGGCAGCTTGGTGCCGGGGCCCATCGAGCCGAGCACCCAGCGCACGCGACCGTCGCGGACTTCGAATTTTTCCGCGCTGGCGCGTGCGATCTCGGCGCCGAGTCGAGCGAGCTCCTCGATGCGATCTTCGATCCCGTAGTCCGAGAGGTTCGACCAGTTCGCACCGAAGGTGTTGGTCTCGATAGCGTCGATGCCGGTTTCGAGGTAGACGTCGTGAATGGCCGCGATGATGTCGGGGCGGCTCACGTTGAGAATCTCGTTGCAGCCCTCGAGCTGTTGGTAGTCGTCGAGGGTGGGGTTGTGTTCCTGCAGCATGGTGCCCATGGCACCGTCGGCGATGACGACAGAGTTGGTGACGGCATTCAGCAATGCTTGAGATCGAGCCGGGCGCGCCGCGACGAAGGGTGTTTGGGCGTCAATAGTTAGCACAGTGCTCATCGGGACAGCTTAATGGCGGGTCCGAACTGTCCGAGGCCCCGAAGTAACGTTTCTTAGCGTGCGCGATTTTGAGCGTTGGCTGCTGCCGGGGTCACGGCGAGCGGCGGGCGCCACCGGGTTCCCCGGTCACAATCCAGCCGGTAGCGAAGCGAGTCTGTGCAGAGTCGCCCCCATCGAGCTCCACAGTGTGCTCCAAAATTTTGGCCTCGATCGCACGGGCGCTGTCACCGTTGCAGACCCAGACCCTGATTGTGGGGCCGCATGCACGTGAACGTTCTGGCATCGACCAGACCTGAACCACGACACTGTGACCGGACTGGACGATGCACCAGGCTGCGCGAACGGCCGGGAGATTCGCCACGGCCAGGGCGCCGTCCACACCAGTGACGGTCTCCGTCCGCGTTTGCGCGTTGTGCCAGCTGTCAAAGGTAAGGATGACCCGTTGATCGTTTTCTGCCGGCACGAGCCCCCGCAACCACCTCAGCGCGAGAACGTCAGCGCGCGTACCGCTCTGAGCTGCCGTGTCAGTGGGCACGACGGCGCCGTCGATCGCTCGACGAAAGACCGATCGACCGATCTGCTGCTCGGCACTCCCACTTTGGGCGCGCCGAGCGCGCAAATTCAACGTTGAGCGCAGCCTTTCCCCGAATGCTGGACGACCATGCCCAGTGTCAGACACCGGCATCAGAGCCCCCGCGTTACCGCCAGTTTCGAGCCAGACCATGGCCGATCCTTCCCCCATAGACCCATGTTGGACATGTCCATCGTAAGGCTTCTGCGGGGCCTGTGCGGGACCTCTCGTAAACGGTTCCGAACAAGAAGGTAGGCTCAGAATGCCAACAGGGGGTACGAGATGAGCTACGAGTCACGCCAGAAACGGGCGCACACGATGGTGGCCGATCTCGGTCTACCCCGACCCCTCACAGCTGAGCTGCTGCACCGGCACATGGAATCGGTGCGCGGAAAGAAAATCGTGGTGCAGTGCGCGCCGCCGCGCATGCTCGAGGCCGGGCTCTGCGGGCTCTGGATCTCAATCGCCGGCGAAAATTTTGATCGAATCTACCATTCACCGACCAGTTCCATGGTGCACCGCCAGCAGTTCATCAATCACGAATACGGCCACATGATTCTTGATCATGAACAAGAGCTTCTTTCGGCGGAGCGAGTCGCGCTTCTCGCACCGTTGATCCCGATGGATGCCATCGCATACGCGCTCGCTCGTAGCCGGTTCACCGACGAGCAGGAAGCCCTAGCCGAGGCCATCGGCGATCGGCTGGCCCTGATTATGTTGAGCGATGGGCCCGAAATCGCGTTGGGTCTCCGGACCGGTTTCGGTCAGGTGCTGTAATGCAGACCACCGTGCTGATCTTCGTGCCCGTTGTCCTTTGGATCGCCGCGTTTTCGTGCATACCCTCGGCCATTCGCGGAACCCGCCGTCCGCTCCTGTGGTTTTTGATCATGTTCGCGTTGACCATGAGCCTGCAGCCAAAACCGGTCTATGAGATCGTGGACTCGTTTCTGGGCGGAATCAATGCCACGTACTTTCTGTTCCATGCCCTCGCGATCGTTGCTGTGGCCTTGCTCGATGTGATCGTTCAAGAGGCAGTGTCCATCGGTGGAGTCACGCGGAAACGTCGACGTGTCACGGCTCTCATCGCAGGCCTGATCATCACGGCGCAGACAGTTCTGTTCTTCACGAGTGACTGGCGCATCACGGACAACATCTCCCAGTCTTTCGTTGCCCGGTGGGATTACACCGCGTATGCATCGACAACGTGGATCGCCATGGCAATTTTTGCCGTCTCCGTGGCCTACGCGTGTTTGTCGGATATTCGCAAGCAGCCCAAAATGGTCACCCGGTTGTCCTTGGGATTTATGACCCTTGGCTGCCTGAACGTTCTAATTTATGCCCTCATCAGCCTGACCAGTGCCGTGCAATCCAACTTGACTCCGGGTTTTGTCTTCCAAGGGTGGCCGCGTATGGCATACGTTCTCGCGCTGCTCATCGCACCGTTGAGCCTTGCAATCGGTTTGGGCCTCACCGCCACTGTCGACGGACTCACCGCCACCCGGAAGACTTTCCACGATCGGGTGTTGTTGTGGCGCATCACCCCCCTGTGGCACCGCCTCCTCTTGACTGCACCTGACCTCAGCATTGACCGCAAGCTGACTCGCCCTGGCCTGCTCGTCGTTCGGCGTCCTGGTCTGCACCTGTACCGTCGGTACGTTGAGATTCGCGACAGCCTGCTTCTCGACCCGACGCAAATCGTGTCTTTGGCCGAACAATCGATCATCGATCAGGCCGAACGTCAAACCCAGGTACCGCTTGGACCGATACGACACGATGGGATCAATACCGTTGTCTAATCTCCCGGAGCACGCGTCCCCCGCTCGACGCGACCGTCCACCCGTCAGTCCCCAGGTGGAGCTGGCTCGAAAACTCAATCTGCTGCTCGATGTGGTTGTGGCCGAAGGCAACACCCCGTACACCTACAAGCAGATAGCGCAGGGGCTCAAGGACAAGGGTGTCGCCCTGTCGCGAGCACGCTGGGCGTACATGATCACGGGAGAGGGCCCGCTCGTCACTGACTCCGCTCTGCTCACTGGAATCGGCGAATTCTTCCGCATCCCTCCGGAATATCTGCTTCACTCCGATGGCGATCTCCCCGATCGCGTAGACGCCCAACTCGCATTTGTGAAGAGCCTGCGGGTGAAGAGAGTAGTTAGTTTCGCAGCGCGACTTCTCGGGGATGTGTCTCCCGAGACACTGCGGTCCATTACCGAATTACTGGAGGAGCAGCCGTCTCCGATCGATTCTCGCGGGTTGGACACCTAGCGCGAGTTCCGTCCGGCACGCGGCTGCCGCCCCGGGTCAGTGCCCGGTACCGCCGGCGATGGCGTACGACCACAGCTCGCTGCTCACACCGACCGGGCGCGCCGCCGGCTCGCCCTCTTTCGGCGTCTCGCTGCGGTGCCCGTGGGCAAAGGACGGGGAACTCAACCAGGCCTGGAACGATTCCTCGTCGGCCCAGCGGGTCACGACAAGCCAGGTGAGGCGGTCATCGGTCGGCTTCAGCAGCTCGAAGCCCTCGAAACCGGCGCGGTCGTCGACAGCGCCAGCGCGGGCAGCGAATCGGTGGGCGAGCTCGTCGCCGCCGTCGTTCGGCACGGTGATGGCATTGATTTTGATGATTGTCATGAAACTGCTTTCTGGTCAAAGGCTCGACATGTATTTCCTCCATGCTGCCACTCTCTGCTGCCACTCTCTGCTGCCAGACCGTGCCGAGGGCCTGCTGCGGCCGGGCAAAGCCGTGCGGTCGGCGCATCTCTCTCCCCCCGGCCCACCGCATTCCCTATGCTGGGAGTATGTGGCTTTTCTCCTGATTCGTCAGGGTATGCAGGACTGCCGACGCGATCGACCACTCGTCACCGATTTCGCCCCGTGACCTCAAGCCGTTTGGAGCTGTTGTGCCTATCACCGCTTTTCTCGATATCCATGTGAAGCCCGAGTCCCTCGCCCAGGCTGCGACGGTGTTGCACGACACTCTCCTGGTCACCCGAGCCTTCGACGGATGCCTCGGTGTCGATGTTCTCGTCGACACTGAAGACCCCACCCACTTCGTTCTCGTGGAAAAGTGGATCTCGATGGAGCACGACACCGCTTATCGCGCCTTTCGTGCTGGACCGGGTAAATCGTCCTTGGGATCGATCGTGTCCGGTACGCCCGTGCTCACCAAGTACGAGATTGCCACGGACATCTGACGCAATCGCCAGAGCTGAAACTCGCAGCCCTCTACGCTGGTGCCGTCGGGGCACGCGTCTGCTCTTGCCCAGTCGCGTTGCCTATGCTGGAGGGCATATGCGACTTCTCCTGATCCGCCATGGCCAGACTCCCGGCAACGTTCTCGGGCAGCTCGACACCGCGCATCCCGGTCCAGGCCTGACCGATCTCGGCCTGCGCCAGGCCGCTGCTATTCCCGATGCGCTGCGCTCCGACCCGATTGACGCCATCTTCGTGTCAACCCTGCTGCGCACCCGGCTGACCGCGCATCCGCTCGCCGCCGATCGCGGCCTCCAGTTACAGGTTGCGACCGGGGTGCACGAGATCGAAGCCGGCTCGCTTGAGGGGCTGCGCGATCGGGCCTCCGTTCGCACCTATCTGGAAACCGTGATGGCTTGGGGCACCGGCAACCTCGATAAGAGGATGCCGGGCGCTCACGACGGTCATGATTTCTTCCGGCGCTTCGATGCCGATGTCGCTGCCGCCACCGCGAAATCCGACGTCGCAGTGGTGTTCAGCCATGGCGCGGCTATCCGCGTGTGGACCGCAGGTCGCGCGGGAAACGTGCCGCCGACCTTTGCGAGAGAGCACGAGCTCGATAACACCGGTATGGTCGAATTCACTGGCTCACCCGAGGAGGGCTGGACTCTGCTGTCCTGGGCTGGCCTGCCGGTGGGCGGAATGGCCCTCGCCGACCTGGGCGCTGCCGATCCCCTGGGCGAGCCGCTTGACTGAGCTTTCGGAGAAAGCCAGCGTCAGCTCGCGTTTGGAGAACACTCGTGTGGCCGTGCCCGGGGAACCCGCGGTCGCACGAGAGCATGACTGTCGCGCAACAGCTGGTCGACGAGCATGGCGGGCACGTTGCCGCCGAGGTCAATCGAAATCCAGTGCTTCTTATTCAGGTGGTAGCCCGGCGTGATCCACAGGGGAAATTCCTCACGCAGGGCGCGGCCCTCCTCCGGATCACACTTGAGCGACACCGTGAACGGCTCACTCGCGAGGGCGGCGAGGGCAAAGATCTTGCCAGTGCCGCTGGTCTTGAACACGCTCGTCTCCTCGCCGAACGGAAACGTCTCAATCGCCTGGGGCAGGCTCAGGCACAGGTCGACGAGCGCGTCCGGCGTCATGTGCCAACTCAGACCGCGACGAGGTTCATCGCGTTGGCCGTGAGTTCGACCGAGCGCAGGCGGCCCTCGATGAACGGTGACTGATGGGCGAGGATGAGCTCATCGGCCTGCGTTCCCTCGGCGAACTCCTCGAGGTAGAGGCGCACCTCGTCGGCCGTTCCGACCGCCGAATAGCGCATCATGTTGGCGATATTGCGGCCTTCCGGCGTGGTGAGAAAGACGTCGATCTGGTCGTCGCTGTACTCCGGGGTCGCTGGCCCGCGGGAGAGCATGCCGCGTACCCGGGTGCGGCGGGTCGTCTCAAACTGCTGCTCGGCGTCCGCCTTATCATCGGCCGCGACGACGTTCGCCGCAACGATGAGGTGCGGCGCTGCGAGTTGCTCCGACGGAGTGAATTCACGGCGATAGAGCGCGATGGCCTCGTGCAGTGCGTCGGGCGCAAAGTGCGACGCGAAGGCGTAGGGCAAGCCGAGCGCCGCGGCGAGCCCGGCGCCGAACAGCGACGATCCGAGAATGTACAACGGAACATTGGTGCCGGCTCCTGGCACGGCCTGCACGCCCGGTACGATCGATTGGCCGCGCAGGTACGCCTGCAGCTCCATCACGTCCTGGGGAAACTGATCCGAGGCACGCGGGTCGCGGCGCATCGCCCTGGCGGTGTTCTGGTCGCTCCCGGGAGCGCGGCCGAGACCAAGGTCGATGCGGTCGGGGTAGAGCTCGGCGAGGGTGCCGTACTGCTCGGCGATCACGAGCGGCGAGTGATTGGGCAGCATGACACCGCCGGATCCGAGCCGAATTGTGCTGGTCTGCCCGGCGACGTGGCCGATCAGAATGCTCGTCGCCGACGATCCGATGGTCGGCATGTTGTGGTGCTCGGCATACCAAACGCGCTCATACCCGTGCTTCTCGGCGGTCTGGGCGAGCGCGACGCTCGCTGCAAAGCCCTCCCGAGCGGTCTGCCCGGGGGCAATCGGAGCAAGGTCGAGTATGGACAGCACAATAGTCATACTGGGGTCAACACCGCCGCGCTCGAATCGTTACCCCGTGCCGGAAACGGGTATGAAATCTCCGGCCGAGGCACGGGGCCTCTGCTGCTGAAGCGTCAGCTTGCTGCTACTACGGAGCCACATCCGCCGCCAGTCCGGTAGGTATGGCCTCGTGCCCGCGCGGTAACCTCGATGGGTGCAACTGACTGACCAGACCCGGACGCTCGGGGCCGCTGAATGGCAGGGCCTCGAACAGGCCCACGAGGAGCGCGCTGACGCGTTCACCCGTGGTCGCCGTGAGCGCGCGGCAACCGGCCGCACGCATCCGGTCGACGATTTCCTGTTCACCTACTACCCGTTTCGCCCCGGCCTGCTGCGGCGCTGGCATCCCGGCGCGGGAGTGCTGTTGCAGGGCGCCGCCACACTTCCCCGGGCAACGTGGAAGTGGTATCGCGCCCTCGAAGACGACAGCCAAGTGGATGCCGCGGCTTTCGTCGACAAGAACGAACGGACCATTGGCTTCATCAGTTCACTGCTCGCCGCCACCCGGCAGCGACCAGCCCAGTTTGGTTGCTTCGGCCTGCACGAGTGGGCCATGGTGTATCGCCAGGGTGAACACCGCCATGTCGCTCCGCTTCGACTCGGCCAGAGTGACACCGACGCCGTCGTCGACGGCAACCGCATAGCCTGCAGCCACTTCGACGCGTTTCGGTTCTTCACCCCCGCGGCGATCCCGCTGAACCAGCTGCAGCCGTCGAGGGACAACCAGCCGATTCTGGAGCAGCCCGGGTGCCTGCACGCCGGCATGGACATCTACAAGTGGGTCATCAAGCTCGGCCCGCTGATTCCCGGCGCGGTCTTGCTCGACTCCTTCGAGCTCGCCCGCGACATTCGCCGGCTCGACATGGAGGCCTCCCCCTACGACCTCGCCGAATGGGGCTACGCGCCGGTCGCGATCGAGACTCCGGCCGGTAAGGCGGAGTATGTGCGCCGTCAGCGCGCATTCACGGAGCGCAGCAACGTGTTGCGCGAACGCGTCGTGAGCCTTCTCGTCTAGCGCAGCTCCGTCGATTGCCATCGAGCACCGACTGCCAGCCCCTTCTCAGGTTTTGCCACGGCGTCGAGCGGATACCCCTCATGGCGGCGATCTGAGCGCGTCGCCCGGTGCGTGACGCTCGCCCAAACTGTCTGGCGGCACCCATTTGGGGTACGGAGACCAAACCACATGAGTCGGGGCTCCGGACCATCTGTGCGGCCCGAGAAAACATCGGGCTGGGACAGAAACACGAATAGGAGCTCTCATGAATACGATCACGAAGCACACGAACATTCGCAAGATCACCGCGCTGGGAATCACCGGCGCCGCAGCATCCGCTCTCATCATTGGAGGCTTTGTCGCCCCCGCCCAGGCGTTTGACGGCGACAGCACCAGCACGAGCACCGACAGTTCGTCCGAGCAGAACCGCCTGGACGTCATCGGCGACCTGTTCAATCTCTCCGGCAACGACTCGACCGGCAACGGCGTGCTCGGCAATGACACCTCCGTCGGCGGCGTCGGCAACGGCGTGCTCGGCAACGGCGGAATCCTCAACGGCGGCGTCGTCAATGATTCCCTTACCAGTGACATCGGTGATGTCGCGTCGGGCAACGAGGTCGGCAACGACGCATCCGTCGGCAGTGGCAACGACGTTGTCGCACCGATCGAGGCACCCGTCACCGCCCCGGTTGACGCACCGGTCGACGCCCCGGTTGACGCCGGTAACGGCACGGATGTCGGCACCGATGTCGGCGGCGTCGACGTTGAAAACATCGACGGCTCGGTCGACTCGATCGTCAACGATGTTCTCGGCGACCTCGGCCTCGGACGCTAACGCGCTCGACTAGAAATGCGGGCGTCTCCCACTCGGGGGGCGCCCTTTTCGTTTCTCAATCTTGTTTCACAGTCTTGTTTCAGTCGCGCTTGTTTCAGTCGCGCGTGTTTCAGTCGCGCTGGTACGACTCGATGACCTCGCGCATGCGCGGCAGGCCGAACTGGTCGGCGATGGCCACGCCCCTGTGCGTGCCGAGGTCAGGGTCGGCATCCGCTTCGAGGAGCAACCGCAGAATCGGCTCATTGTCGCGAAAAACCGCACACGAGATCGCGGTCTGGCCCATGGCATTGACAGCCGATGCGTCCGCCCCGCGCCGCAGCAACTCCGCGACGGTTCCGGGGTGCTGCTGGTACGCCGCCACGATCAGCAGCGTGTCTCCTCGCGGGTTGACCACGTTGAGGGGAACTCCAGCGTCGATCATCTCGCCCAGCGGAACGGTCAAGCCGTCGCGGGCGAGGCCGAAAACGCCCTCGATGACCTGCGGGCTGATAGCTCCGCCGGGTACTTGCGTGTTCTCGTTCACTGATACTCCCGCTCGACAGTCGAGTATCCAGCGTATCCGTCTCGGCCCGTCGTGCGAGGTGCATGTTACGGTTTGGGTTCCTGGGCGGCTGGAACTGGCGGCGCGATCGGTGGGATGCCACACTCAGAGCATGAAATCTCAACGCGCGGTCATGGCCGCGCTGGTGACCTGCGCATTCTTCGCCCTGACCGCGTGCGCGGGTACGGCAGTACCGGGTGCCGGAGTGCCCGCAGCTCTTCCTGAGCCAGTGACGAACACCGACGAACTCGTCGGCCAGGGCACCGTCTTGCAGAAGGGCGAGGGCGAGCCGCAACTGTGCTTGGGCGCGATCATGGAGTCGTACCCTCCGCAGTGCAACGGACCGGCGATTCGCGGCTGGGACTGGTCGCTGGCCAAGTACTCCGAAACTGCCTCGACGGTGACCTGGGGAACGTACGCGGTCTTTGGAACGTGGGACGGCACGGCCTTCACCCAGACGCAGCCTCCGATTCCGCTCTCGCTCTACTCACCGGTCGGTTCCCCCGACCCGCGGCAGGATGCGACGAACGCGGGCGCGAGCGATGACGCGACTCTGCAGCGCATCAGCGACGAACTAGCCGGTTCGCAAACACTCTCGTCTGTACCGATGAACGGTTACCTCTGGGTGTCCGTGCTCTACGACGACGGCACCATTCAGCTCTATGTAGACGAGCGATACGGCCCCGACGTCGTTATCGTACAGCCCGCCCTGTTCCCCGCGAGCTGAACTCGTCGGCGCGGATCGCGTCCCCGAGGAGGTACCTTCCGCCTCACCTTCGAGCCGAAAACAAGCCCTGGCTCCTGCCTGACCAGAACGTGACAGATCCGGAACCGCCTGGCCTGCTGGCTGCGAGGTACCGCTACCGCGCGCTAGTACCAGCCCGACGCTTCCGATTTGTCCCAGGCGGCACAGGGTGTGCTGTACCGACTCGCGATGTAACCCAGGCCCCAGGTGATCTGGGTCGCGGGGTTGGTCTGCCAGTCGGCTCCGGCCGAGGCCATCTTGTTGCCCGGCAGTGCCTGCGGGATGCCGGTGGCGCCGCTGGAGGCGTTGTAGGCGTTTACGTTCCAGCCTGATTCTTTGTCCCACAGGCTCACCAGGCAACCAAACTGATCGTCACCCCAGCCGTACTGGTTCGCCATGAGCTGACGGGCGATTTGCTGCGCCGCGTTGGGGTCAGCTGGAGCGGACGGGCGAGCCGGTGCCGCCCGGACGGCAGCGGCAGGTGCGGGCTCAGCGGCAGCCTCAGCTGCCTTAGCGGCAGCGGCCTCAGCAGATGCGGCCTCGGTAGCAGCAGCCTCAGCAGCAGCGGCCTCAGCGCTAGCCTGGGCGACCGCTGCCTGCTCGGCGGCAACGCGATCGACCTCGGTCGTGGAGGCCTGCACGTTGGCGGTTTCGGTTGTCGTTACGTCGACGAGTTCGAAAATGCGCTCCGGAGCAAGCAGGGTGACGTGGGAGAGCGCGGCAACGGACTCCGACAGGCCCGTGGCATCCGTTTTGCCCTGCGCTGCAGCGATTACGACGCTGGCCCCAGATACGGCGATTTCAGAGGCCTGTTCGGCGCGCACTCGCAGGCGCTCCGCATTGAGTTCCAACTGCTCGTCGTGTCCAGCGCCGCTGGAGGCAAGCGCTGTCATGACGGCTGTGCGCTCGTTTGCGTCTGCGACATTGGACTGCACCGCGAAGCCGGTGCCGACAACTGCGGCGGTGGCAATGATGGCGCCGGCTGCCAGGAAGCGGCTCCGCTTCCGGCTCCGGCGGCGACGCGTAGCTTGAAGGCGGCTGGCGTCGGTCTCAAGGGATGTGGTGGGCGTGGTTGAAGAAGAAATAGGTTTGGCTTTCAGAAAGACGAATCGCTGGCTGTCGTGCGGGCGGTTCTGAATCGACACTCCACAGGCGGCGTCTGCGGGCGAAGGTTCCAGTATGCACGGCTTTCCTGAATACTTCCTCACTTTCACCGGTCGGTCGTCGGCACAGCCGTCATCGTCCTGAGCTCCCGTATCGGCTACGAAGGTATCCGTCACCCGGTCAGCTCAGTTCGCCGGAGGCGAGGAGGGCGACGACCTGGTCGTCGGTCGTCGGTGCGTAATCACGATAGTGCGCGCCAACCGCGGTGAACCACTCCGGCACGAAAACGCAGATCACCTCGTCAGCTCCCAGCGCGAGCGACGTGATATCCGGCGCAACGGGCACAGCTATCACCACCCGGGTGGCTCCAAAGCGCCGGGCTACCTGGCAGGCCACGCGTGCCGTGGCACCCGTGGCGATGCCGTCGTCTACGATGATCACTACCCGACCGGCCAGATCGACGCGCGCTCGACCACCGCGCAACAACGCGACGCGGGCGTCCAGCCGCACCCGCTCACGGTCCTCAACCACTTCACGCTGCCTCGCACTCACGCCTAGCTGCGCTATCACATCGTCGTTGAGCACCCGCGCTCCCCCTTCCCCGATGGCGCCCATGGCCACCTCGGGTTCGCTCGGCACCCCAAGTTTGCGCACCACGATCACGTCCAACGGAGCGCCCAGCGCCCGCGCAACCTCGAAAGCGACCGGTACTCCCCCGCGCGGCAGCCCCACGACGACGGCGTCGCAACCACGCAGGGACTCAAGCCGGGTGGCTAGCTGCCGCCCGGCATCCGCCCGATTAGCGAAGACTATCGTCACGGCGCTCTCCACTCCACGCGTAGCCGCCACGACGGCCGGTCGTAGCGTGCCGGTCTTCAGTCCATAATAGTCCGAGCGGCCCCGCCCCGGTAGGGGTGGCAAGCGAGGTGGACCTGCGCCGCGGCATCCGTGGTGGAATAGGGGAATGTTGCACCGAATTGCCCCCGAGCACCGTTTTGTTCCGTCCCTCGACGGCGTGCAATTGGCCACCTACGAGCTCGGCGACCCCGAGCATCCGACCGTGTTCGTGGTGCACGGCTTCGCCTCGAGTGCAATCGCCAATTGGCACGCCACCGGATGGACCCGCGACCTGACCCGGGCCGGCTTTCACGTGATCGGCATCGATCAGCGTGGTCACGGTGCGAGTGACAAGCCCGACTCAGCCGACGCGTACACGATGGAATTGCTCGTCGCCGACGTCGAGGCGGTTCTCGACGCCTACCTCCTGACCGAGGTGCGTTACGTCGGCTACTCGCTCGGCGCCCGGGTGGGATGGCAGGCTGCCCGAGAGCTCGGCGTTCGCATCACGCAGGCGGTGCTCGGCGGCATCCCCGATGGTGATCCGCTGAAGCGTTTTCAGATAGCGGATGCCCGCGCCCACCTCGAAAGCGGCCGCGAGATCACCGATCGCCTCACCGGCGTGTACCTCGAGATGGCGAAGGCGCTGCCGGGCAACGACCTCGCGGCACTCGTCGCCCTGGTCGAAGGCCTGCGCGATGGCCCGCAGCCCGGCGCCGCGAATGCGCCCGCGCAGCCGGTGCTCTTCGCGACCGGCAGCGAGGACACCATTCTCGACGCCTCCCGGGCACTGGCCAAAGCCACGCCGCACGGCAGTTTCTTCGAGATTCCCGGCCGCAATCACTTCAACGCGCCCACGTCACGCCCGTTCCGGGAGGCAGCGATCGCGTTTCTGAAGGCGTAGTCGACCGAGAATCAGCCGACGGAGGATCAGCCGAGCGAACCGGTTCCGGTGTCGTCGACGCGCCATCCGAGGTTATGCGCGATCTTCCCGATGATTTTGTTCGGGTTGGCGACGTGTCCGTGAAAGATGCCGCCGAAGGCTCCGTCCTGGGCGGGTTCGCGCACGATCATCGCAGGGCAGATTGATCGCGGCACGCGCTTGAGCGGCTGACACCGGTGTGAACCCGGGCCAACGTCTCAGACACGTGCCGCCCAATTTGTTGAGTGGAAAGCGCTTAGTCGGCGCTGATCTGGTGGCGGAACCGGTCGCGCTTGGCGTGGAAGTCCCAGAGGTGCTCGGCCAGCTTCGACGGATCCTTCTCGGGGTGGCCGGCAATGATGCCACCGCCGATGATGAGCTGGGACACCTGGATGCCTTCTTTGCCGAGAACCTCGTTGAGCAACTGAGCGTAAGCAGCCTGTCCGGCGAAGGCAATCGACGTCCCCGTCAGGTGGCTCGCCGGAGTCACGGCCGTCCCGCCGTTGACGAAGAGGATGGTGCCTCGGTTCTTGCCCAGAAAACGCATGCCGGGAATAACCTGGTGTACCGCCGCGACGGGGCCGTAGACCGAGAATTCAATCGGCCCGACTAGATCAGCCGGCGTTGTTTCCAGCACCGGACGCATGAAGTCCTTCTGCGGCAGGGGGCTGTACTGCAAGACCTCGATCGGGCCGAGAGTTTCCGCGACCTGCTCCAGCACCCGGGTAATCGCTGCCGTATCCCGCACGTCGGCGACGAAACCCTTCGCCGTGATTCCCTCTGTGCCCAGTTCTTCGGCGAGAGCATCCACTCGCGCCTGGTTTCGCGCAATCAGCGCAACGGTGAACCCTTCTGCTCCAAAGCGACGCGCTACTGCTGCCCCGAGTCCTGCTCCTGCACCGATAATCGCGATAGTAGTCATACGGGTTGCAAGACCCAGCGATGGCAATATATTCCAGACCGGTGCGGCGTTGGGGGGCGCCCGCTCCCGGTCACTCTTCACCGACTGGCCGCCGCGACGGCGCACCTCGACTGTGCGCCTGGACTGTGCGCCTCGACTGCGCCGAGCGACAAGAAGGTAATGTGCCTCACGAGCCTTTACGCCGAGGACGAACTCTTCGACTACCGTTGGTAGCATGACCGCACCAGACACCGCAGCGCAGAACGAGGCAGAAACTGCCACTGCATCCAAGACATTTGCCGATCTCGGGCTCAATGACGCCATGCTCAAGGCGCTCAAAGCCGTCGGCTACGAAACCCCCTCGGCCATCCAGGCCGCCACAATCCCCCCGCTCTTGGAGGGTCGCGACGTTGTCGGGCTCGCCCAGACCGGTACCGGTAAGACGGCTGCGTTCGCGCTGCCTATCCTGAACCGACTCGACCTCTCGCAGAAGAACCCGCAAGCCCTCGTGCTCGCGCCCACGCGCGAGCTTGCGCTGCAGGTGTGTGAGGCCTTCGAGAAGTACGGCGCCCACATTCGCGGCGTGCACGTGCTGCCCGTCTACGGCGGACAGGGTTACGGCGTACAGCTGTCGGCCTTGCGTCGCGGAGTGCACATCGTCGTCGGTACTCCCGGCCGCATCATGGATCACCTCGAAAAGGGCACCCTCGACCTCTCGGAGCTCAAGTACCTGGTGCTCGACGAGGCCGACGAGATGCTCAAGATGGGGTTCGCGGAAGACGTCGAAACGATTCTCGCCGACACCCCCGACGACAAGCAGGTAGCCCTGTTCTCGGCCACGATGCCCGCGCAGATTCGCCGCATCTCCCAGAAATATCTGCACGACCCCGCCGAGATCACCGTCAAGACCAAGACCACAACCTCGTCGAACACCACCCAGCGCTACCTGATGGTGTCGTACCCGCAGAAGCTCGATGCGCTCACCCGCATTCTCGAGGTGGAAAACTTCGAGGGCATGATCATCTTCGCCCGCACGAAGAACGAGACCGAGCTGCTCGCCGAGAAGCTGCGCGCCCGCGGCTACTCCGCCATGGCGATCAACGGCGACGTGCAGCAGGTGCAGCGCGAGCGCACGGTCAACCAGCTCAAGAGCGGCAAGCTCGACATTTTGGTGGCAACGGATGTCGCCGCTCGCGGCCTCGACGTGGAGCGCATCAGCCACGTGGTCAACTACGACATTCCGATCGACACCGAGTCCTACGTGCACCGAATCGGCCGTACCGGCCGCGCCGGCCGCAGTGGCGCAGCCATCAGCTTCGTCACGCCGCGCGAACGGCGCCTGCTCAGCGCAATCGAAAAAGCCACCCGTCAGCCGCTGACGCAAATGCAGCTGCCGAGCGTAGAAGACGTCAATGTCACGCGCCTGAATCGCTTCGACGATGCGATCACCGCAGCGCTCGACGAGACCGACCGCATCAGCAAGTTCCGCGACATCATCGCGCACTACGTGTCTCACCACGACGTACCGGAGGTTGACGTGGCCGCGGCCCTCGCCGTGGTGTCGCAGGGCGAGACTCCCTTGCTGCTCTCGGCCGAGGATGTTCGGGCACAGCAGCGCGTCGAACGCGACGAGCGGGTCGAGCGCTCGGAACAACGTGGCGATCGTCCGGAACGTGGTGGCCGCTCAGACCGCCCGGACCGCTCAGACCGATTTGGCCGCGACGACCGCAGCAGCCGCGACGATCGCGGCAGCTACGGCGCCCGCGATGACCGGCCGGTGCGCAGCGAACGCCCGGTGCGTTCCAGCGGCAAGCCGATGGCGCAGTACCGCATCGAGGTCGGCAAGCGCCACAAGGTAGAGCCACGTCAGATTGTCGGCGCCCTGGCAAACGAAGGTGGCCTGAGCCGTGACGACTTCGGGCACATCAAGATTCTGCCGGAATTCTCGCTGGTCGAGCTGCCCGCTGATCTGTCGACCGACGTGTTCTCCAAGCTGGAGAACACCCGCATCAGCGGCAAGCTGATCGAGCTGCGAGCTGACAAGGGCGGAGCGTCGCGCTCGGCCGAGCAGGGCGATCGCCCGCCGCGGGCTCCGCGCCGCGAGTACTAGGGCCTTAGCAATACCAGAGGGCACCCTCGTCGTACACGACGAGGGTGCCCTCTGCATTCAGGCCAGCATGGCGGTCAGCCCGCCGACACGTCGATGAGAACCTTACCGGTGACGCCGCTTTCGACCAGGGCGTGCGCATCCGCTGTGTGCGCCAGGCCAAAGCGATGCAGCGGCAGCCCGGCATCCGCTCCGATGGCCAGCGCGCCATCGACCAGTGCTTCGTTGATGCCAGCGGCAGCTTGTTGCACGACCTCGGCGCCGACCGTGTAGAGCAGCACGAACTGATAGCGCACGTTCAGGCTGAAGTGCTTGCGCACGTCGAGGGTCATCTCGTCGCCGCCATTATTGGCGTAGACCGCGATCGATCCGCGGTTGCGAATAACGGCGAGGTCGAGGGTGGAGTTCTGGGCTGGGGCGACCTCGACGATGAGATCCACGCCGTCTGGCGCAATTCGTCGAATCTCATCAGCGACATCGGAGTCGGTATAGGTGAGCACGTGGTGTGCGCCGGCGGCCGTCGCCAGCGCTCCTTTCTCCGGCCCACTCACGGTCGTTATCACGGTAGCGCCCGCCCAGCCGGCGAGCTGTATGGCTGCGTGACCGACAGCACCGGCACCGCCAGCCACGAGCACGATCTTGCCGTCAAGCGCCCCCGGATGCAGCCGCCGCGGCCCGTCTTCGGCCACCGTCAGCGCCCGGTAGGCGGTGATCGCCGGCACGCCGAGGCTGGCTCCCTGATCGAAACTGGCCGGCGTGGGCAGAAGAAAAACATGGTCTGCCGGGAGCACCGCGTACTCTTGGGCGGTGCCGCCCTGCGCTCGCTGGTACGCGGCGAGGGCGACCCAGACTCGGTCACCGACGGCCACATTCGAGACTCCGCGGCCGACGGCATCGACGACCCCGGCGCCATCCTGGTTCGGTACGACGTCGGCGAACGCGAGCGGCTCCCCCGGTGCCGAGCCACGGCGCGATTTCCAATCGGTCGGGTTCACCCCACTCACCACGATCCGCACGCGCACCTCGCCAGCCCCGGGATCGCTCACCGGCCGATCGACAAGTTGAAGTACAGACGGGTCACCGGTCTCGCGATACACAATGGTCTTCATATGAGGCCTAACACCACAGGCGCCGGAATGTTTCCATTCCCCGGGACACGGTTATTCCGTCGTGATTTCACGGCCGGCGCGAAGGTGGTTCAACGGGAGCGAGCGCGGCGGCGTTCACGCCAGGTCATCGCGGCGAGCGCGGCTGCTTCGCGGTCGCGCTCCTGCCGCGCGGCCTCGCTTCGCGCTGCCCGGCGATCCCGCCAGAGCGTGAGCTGTCCTTCCACATCGCGGGTGGGTGTGACTACCGGTGGCCCGCCCTGCAGCTGACGGCGTGCCGACACGACGCGGCTGTTGAAATCATTGAGAATCGCTGTCACTGCGGCCTCGGAGTGTGCTTGGTCGAGGCGGGCGTCGAGCTCGACATTCTCGGTGCGCAGGGTGAGGGCGGGCGGCCCGAGGCCGGTGATCTTCTCGCGTTCGATCTTCTGGCGAATCCACCAGTCCGGGTCGTAGCCGCGCTCGAGATTCGTCAGTGGCTTGCCAGCTCCGGGCAGGTTGTCGAACTCGCCGCGGCGAATAGCCTGTTGAATGGCCATTTCCACGTACTGGGCGCGGGCCTCCATCATGGATTGCCCGGCCGTGTTCTGCTCGGGCGTGTTCTGCTCGGGCGTGTCCTGCCGGGGCTCGGGAATTTCGACGCGCCCGGGGGGCAGCATCCGGTCAATCTCGTAGTGGGCCACATTCCGTCGAGAGTCGCTGGGCTCTTTCTTGCCGGTCATGGCTGCCAGCCTAGGTCGCGGTGGTCTCGGAGTCGACCAGAGAACGCCGCACGTTGCCCCGCCGCCGACCCGCGGCGGGGCAACGTGCGGGGACCCTGATCCGTTCAGCGAGCGGACGTTGCAACCGTCGATTCCCCGGCGGCGCTCGCCTCGTGCTGTTCCGGTTCGTCCGGCACCCGCGACTTTGCGGCCAGCTCGACGCGTTCCTCCCCCACGGCCGCAATACCGCCCAGGATGAGCAGCCCGCCGAACAGTTGGAGTGGCGTGAGCAGTTCGCCCAGCAACAGCCACGCGAACAGAGACGCGAAGATCACCTCGAGGAGCCCGACGAATGACGCGAGCCTCGACCCGAGCACCCCGGCCGCGGTGATCCCCGCCGCGTAGGCGATCGCCGTGCTGATGACGGCGAGCGCGAGGAGCGGCACCCACCAGGGTGTCACCGCTCCGAGCAACGACACGTCTGCAAATGACGCCGTGAATGGCAGCAGTCTCGTGACGCCAAGCAGGCCGAGTGCCACACCGCCGACCAGCAGCCCGAACGCCGCGAGCGCGATCGGCGGCAGCCCCTCGGCTGGGCGTGCGGCCACTACGAAGAAGACCGCGCAGGCAACCGCGGCCCCGAACGCGAACAGCACACCCACGGGGTCGACGGCGCGAATCGCACCGGGCCCGATGACAAGCGCCAGGCCGGCCACGGCGAGAGCCGAGCCGAGCAGAACGGTGCGGCGCGGCATCCGTTGTGTCGTCACCCAGACGAAGGCGACGAGGAGCAGCGGGGCAAGAAATTCAATGAGCAGCGCGGTCGAGACCGGAATGGTCTGTAGGGCAGCGAAATAGGCGAGTTGCGTACACGCCACACCGACCATCCCCATGCCGAGCACCCGCCACCGGCCCCGCCAGAGCGCCGCCCAGCGCCCGCGCAGCGAATACAGCGCCAGCGCCAGCAACACGAGTCCGGCGGTCAGTGCGCGGGCGGTGACCGCCGCCGTCGGCGACCATCCGGCCTCAAGCATCGGCTTGACCAGTGCACCGGAGGTACCGAAAGAGATAGCGGCGACCGCGGCGACAATCAGGCCGCCGGGAATCGATGACAGCTGCATGGGAGCCCTCCGGTCCATCTTGTCATGGTCTAAACTGGCTTACACCTCTGACAATATGACTGGAATCACAAGGAGTCAACTTGCATTTTGCCCCTGACACCGAGGGGGCCCTCGAATTCGTGGTGGCGCTCGGCGATACCGACCCCGGGGCCTCCCGCAGTGGCCGTGACGAGCTCGAGACGCTCGCCGACCTCGCCGCGTTGCTCGCCCCGATCCCGTTCACGGGCCGCATCGACGCCGACGCCGCCGAACTGCGCGATGTGCGGCAGACCCGCGCCCTGTTGCGGCGAGTCTGGACACTCGACCGCGACGACGCCGTCATCGAGGTCAACCGCATCTTACGCGAGGCCAGGGCACTCCCCCAACTCGCGCGGCACGACGTGTCGGATTGGCATCTGCACGCGACCGTGCCCGAGGCGCCGCTCGGCGAGCGGATGCGCGTCGAGGCTGCCCTCGCCTTGATCGATGTGATCCGCAGCGACGAGATGGGACGCCTGCGAATCTGCGCAGCGGATGCCTGCACCGGCCTGGTTCTCGACCTTTCCCGCAACGGGTCCAAGCGTTTTTGCAGCGTGCGCTGCGGCAACCGCATGAACATGATCGCCTTCCGCGAGCGCCAGGCCGCCGAACCTACGCCGGAGGCGTCTCGTCGCGCACGCGGATGACAACGTTGCCGATCTTCTGACCGGCCGCCACGTACTCGTAGGCCTCACGAATCTTCTCCAGCGGAAAGCTGCGGTCCAGCAGCGGCCGAAACTCGCCGGTCTCGACCAATCCCTGGAGAAAAAGCGCGTCAGCTCGGGTGTCTTTCGGAATGGGAAACAGCACCCGTTTCTTTCTCAGCAGCGGCGTCGTCAGTGCCAGCACCGGGTTCTGCCACATCGGGCCCAATTCCGACGAGACGTAGAAGCCGCCCGGCGCGAGCAGCCGACGGCAGCGCCCGAAGGAGCTCTTGCCGACCGCGTCGAGCACCACATCGAACTGGTCATCGAGCGCCGTGAAATCCTCCCGGGTGTAATCCACAACTCGCTCCGCGCCCAGCGATTGCACCGTGGACAGGTGCGCCGTGGCGCAGACCGCCGTGACGCGAGCGCCGAGGTGCGCAAGCAGTTGCACGGCGGCTGAGCCGATACCTCCCGTACCGCCGTTGACCAGCACATTCTGCCCGACCGTGATCTTCGCCGCGCGAATCATATTGAGCGCGTAATGGGCGCCCTCGATGGTCGGCGCGGCCTCGGCATAGGCCAATCCCACCGGAATCTCGGCCACGAGTCCGGTTTCGGCGATGGTGACGTACTCCGCGTGGCCGCCGAATTTCACGCCGTTATAGCCGAACACGCGTTGGCCGACCACAAAGGCGGTCACGCCGGCACCGACACCCGCGACTTCGCCGGCGAACTCGCAACCGAGAATTGTCGCCCGGGGCACTCGCAGCCCGCTGAACAGGCGCACGAGGCGTGGTTTGCCGCTCAGAAACCCGCAGTCCGTGCGGTTCACCGTTGACGCGAAGACTCGCACCAGCAGCTCGTCGCCGTCGGGAACCGGCGCCGAGGCATCCTCTACCCGGATCACGTTCGGTGGTCCGTACCGACGGTACACGGCAGCTTTCATGCGGCACAGCGTACCGCACTCAAAGAATGAACTGACATACCGCGTAGAGCAGTCGGAGTCCGGGACGGTCCTACCTGCGTCCGGACTTGTATGCCGAGACAGAGGGCGCATCCGTGAGCCAAAACCGCCAGGGAAACGCGGTTCCATCACCGCCCGGCCCGCTGAGGCCGACACGTGGACCTCGCGCATGTGGCAACACAGCTCCATTTTTCGGGATGAATAGACGCCATTGGCCGTCAAAAAGATCGTCGCCATCGTTGCTGAGGTCAGCCCCAAAGCTTTGCGCAACGCACCCGGGACCGCGCGCCAGGGCATGTTCCGATAGCGGAATTTTACGTGGCTTCCGCTCGCGACGGGCGCGGGCCAGACCGGCGCCCGCAATGACGTCACCGGCTCGAATGAGACAACCGTATGGTTGCCCGAGCGGCCCGGTGACCAGATTCAGAGCGTGATGCATCCCGTAGGTGAAATAGCAGTAGATATGCCCGGGCGCACCGAACATGGTCTTGTTCCGATTCGTCTTACCCCGGTATGCATGGGCACCGGGATCGCGTTCGCCCGCATACGCCTCAACCTCGGAAATCCGGATGGAGACGGTGCCCTCGGGATCGGTGCGCTGGAGGACGCAGCCGAGAAGCTCCGGTGCAACCTCGAGCACATCGCGAGCAAAGAAACCCCGACTGGCCGGCCGCAACCCGTCAAAGTCGCTCATGGGCCAATCGTAGCCGCTCGCCTGCAGACCGCCCGAAATCGCGCCCCCGGTGAAACACCGGGAATGTGTTTGTGTGGTGCGTTCCTGACGCGATCACCGTCGACCTTCGCGCGTCCATGCCCGCGATTGATAACACTCCACAGCGTGGCAGTCAAATGTGTCGTCGCACACGGTCACTGCACGACTTCTGAGCCGCCGAGTCGTCAATGAGTCGTAGCGTCGGTAGTGCCTTCACGACTTCGCGGAGGGCGCGACACGAACGGGGATACGACATGCTTCTCACCGGTCTGGGCCTGGGCATTGCCCTCGGTTTCGCGATGCAACGCGGTCGTTTCTGCGTGACCGGTGCATTCCGCGATCTCTGGGTCACCGGCAACACCCGCTGGCTCACGGCCTTTCTCATTGTTATCGCCGTGCAGAGCGTCGGGGTATTCACCCTGGATGCCGTCGGCGTTATCTCGCTGTCGTCCAGCGCCTTTCCCTGGCTCGCCACGGTTCTCGGCGCCTTCCTCTTCGGCTTCGCCATCGTGCTCGCGGGCGGCTGCGCCACGGGCACCTACTACCGGGCCGGTGAGGGCCTGGTGGGCAGCTGGCTGGCCCTCATCTTCTATTCGCTGTTCTCCGCGATCTCGAAGACCGGCATGCTGGCGACCGGGGTTTCCGGCCTGCGCAGCGTGACGGTGGAGGCCTCGACGGTGCACGGGCTGCTTGGCGTCTCGCCCTGGCTCCTGGTCGCCCTGCTCGCCACCGCGGTCGTTCTGCTGGCCCGGCATCACCTGCGCAAACGCCCGGGAGCGCGCCTGGCCACCCTGCCGCCCCGCAAACACGGAATCGCTCACCTACTCTTCGAGAAGCAGTGGGGCGCGTTCACTACCGCGCTCGTGATCGCCGGCCTCGCGATTCTGGCCTGGCCGCTGAGCTGGGCCACCGGCCGCGAAGCCGGTCTCGGAATCACCGGCCCGTCATCGAACATCGTCAACTATCTCGTGAGCGGCGACGCCGAGGTCATCGACTGGGGTGTCTATCTGGTGCTCGGAATCCTCACCGGTGCCTTCATCGCCGCCAAGGGCAGCGGAGAATTCCGCATTCGAATTCCAGACGCCGTCACCACCGTTCGCAGCATCGCCGGCGGTGCCCTCATGGGGATCGGCGCCAGCCTGGCGGGCGGTTGCACCATCGGTAATGCCATGGTCAACACGGCTTCCTTCCAGCTTCAAGGCTGGGTGGCCTTCGGCTTCATGATCCTCGGCACCGGCGTCGCCACCCGGTTTTTCATCACCGGACCTTCCAAGGCACGCTCCGCCCGAAACGCGGCGGCCCGAGAGTCGCCCGGGCAGGGTGCAGCTGCGCCGGGTTCACCCCCTCAGACGGCGCGCGCGACACGGGCATCCGTTCGCCCTTAGCGTCCATCACCCTGCGCCATATTCCAGTTCAACTATTCACCACCCAACAAGGAGATTCACCATGGCAGTTCACATACTTGAAACCGACGGTCAGGTCTGCCCGTTCCCCATCGTCGAGGCCAAAGAAGCCATTGCCCTGCTCGATGTCGGCGATGAGCTGGTTATCAATTTCGACTGCACCCAGGCGACGGATGCCTTACCGCGTTGGGCCGCGGAGGCAGGTTACCCGGTCACCAATTTCGACCGCGTCGGCGACGCCGCCTGGACCATCACCGTGCAGAAGGCCTAGGTCTCGCCCGATCAGATTGGTGGGTGGGTCAATCAGTGCCCCCCTCTGTCCTGATAAAAGGGCTGACACGGCGTAGCGTTGAAGCAGCGGATGTCACCGTCGACACGTGCCACGGCACGGGGTTCCCCCGCATTCCACCACCGGCATTGAAGGACTTCTTTATGACGACCACTATTCCCGCCCTCGCCGCCCCCGCGGCCGGCCAGCCTCTCGTACGCACCACGATCGAGGTACGCACTCCCGGCGCCCACGACGTGGCCATCGACATCAAGTTTGCGGGCATCTGCCACTCCGACATTCACCAGGCCCGCGACGAGTGGGGCGTGGGACTGTTCCCGATGGTTCCCGGCCACGAGATTGCCGGCATCGTCTCCGCCGTCGGCAGCGACGTCACCCGCTACCAGGTGGGCGACCGCGTCGGCGTCGGCTGCTTCGTGGACTCCTGCCGCGAGTGTGCCAATTGCCTCGCCGGCGAAGAGCAGTACTGCCTGAAGGGCGAGGTCGGCACCTACAACGACCGCAACCACGACGGCACCGCCACCAACGGCGGCTACAGCACCGCGATCGTCGTCGACGAGAACTACGTACTCGGCATCCCAGACGGCATCGAGCTCTCCGAAGCCGCTCCCCTGCTCTGCGCCGGCATCACCCTCTACTCGCCGCTCAAGAACTGGAAAGCCAGCCCCGGCAAGAAGGTCGCCATCCTCGGCATGGGCGGCCTCGGGCACATGGGCGTGAAGATCGCCCACGCGCTCGGCGCTGAAGTCACCGTACTCAGCCAGACCCTGAGCAAGCAGGAAGACGGCCTGCGTTTCGGAGCAGACCACTACTTCGCCACGAGCGACCCGACCACGTTCACCGAGCTCGAGAACCACTTCGACCTCATCGTGAACACCGTGGCCGCAAACCTCGACATGGAACGGTACCTGCAGCTGCTCGCGCTGGACGGCACGCTCGTGCACGTTGGAATTCCCACGGAACCCGACAGCGTGAAGATGGTCTGGCTCGCCTCGCAGCGTCGCTCCATCGCGGGCTCGAAGATCGGCGGCATCCGCCAGACCCAGGAGATGCTCGACTTTTGTGCCGCCCACGGGATCGGCGCCGACATCGAGGTCATCACGGTCGACCAGGTGAACGAAGCATACGAGCGGGTCATCCGCAGCGACGTGCGCTACCGTTTCGTCATCGACGTTGCCTCGTTCGCCAACGAGACCCGCGTCGGCGCGTAAGCGCTCCGATCCGCACGGCAATCGCTCCGCGGATCGATAAAACCCCGGTACGAACTGCCCCGGGCCGCAGCATTGAGGCGGCCCGGGGCATCCGTCATTAAAGGAGTCTCATGAAGTACGTGAAGTTCGGCAGCACCGGCCTGGATGTCTCCCCGGTCGCCTTGGGATGCATGAGTTATGGCGAGCCGGAACGTGGCAACCACGCCTGGACGCTGACCGAGGAAACCAGCCGGCCGTTCATCCGGCAGGCGGTTGAAGCCGGGATCAACTTCTTCGACACCGCGAACGGGTACTCGGCCGGGTCGAGCGAAGAAATCCTCGGCCGCGCACTCAAGGAATACGCCAACCGGGACGAGGTCGTCGTAGCGACCAAGGTGTACGCGCCCGTCGGCGAAGGCCCCAACCAGCGCGGCCTGTCACGCAAAGCGGTACTGCAGGAAATCGACAACAGCCTGCGCCGGCTCGACCTGGACTACGTGGACCTGTACATCGTGCACCGCTTCGATCCCTTCACCCCCCTTGAGGAGACGCTCGAGGCCCTGCACGACGTGGTGCGCTCGGGCAAGGCACGCTACCTTGGGGCCTCGTCGATGTTCGCCTGGCAATTCGCCAAGGCGCTGCGCCTGCAGCAGGTGAACGGCTGGACCCCGTTCGCGTCGATGCAGAGCCAGTACAACCTGATCAACCGAGAAGAGGAGCGGGAGATGTTCCCGCTCGCAATGGATGCCGGTATCGGCCTCACCCCGTGGAGCCCGCTTGCGCGTGGAAAGCTCACTCGGGACTGGGACGAAACGACCGCCCGCACCGAGACGGACCTGTTCGGCCAGACCCTCTACGCGCAGGCGGAGGAGGGCGATCGTGCTGTTGCATCGGTCGTCGCCGACATCGCCGCCGAGCGCGGCGTGCCGCGAGCGCAGATCGCTCTGGCCTGGGTGTCGGGCAACCCCGCTGTGACAGCGCCGATTGTGGGCGCCACCAAGCAGCAGCACCTCGACGATGCCATCGCCTCACTCGATCTCGAGCTCAGCGCCTCGGAGCGCGCGCGACTGGAGGCGCCGTACCTGCCACGTCTGCCCGAAGGGTTCTAAAGCGTCAGCGAACGGACTCGAGCGCGGCGTCATCCGTCTGGTCTGTGCGCCAGGAGGCCAGAATGTGCAGGGCGTCGCTCGAGGTGGACCCCGGTTGGGTGCTGTAAACGAAAAGCTGTTGGTCGGGTTCGCCCGGAACCGGGAAGGTCTCGTAGTCCACGTCGACGCGGCCCACGATCGGGTGCACGAAACGCTTGAGCCCGAATGTGCATTTCCACACGCGGTGCTGGCTCCACCAGCCGCGGAATTCGTCGCTCTTGACGGTCAGTTCGCCGATCAGCTCGTTGAGCGCACGGTCGTTCGGGTGGGAGCGTGCGTCGTGGCGCAGCATGGCCACCACGTCGCAGGCGACGTCGTCCCAGTCCAGGTACAGTGCACGCGCCGCCGGATCGAGGAAGGTCCACCTGGCGAGGCTGCGCTGGAGCCCGGCGCCCTGCGTGAAATCCTTCAGCAGCAGCTTGGCGAGGTCGTTCATGGCCAACACGTCCATCCCCACACCAAGGACGAACGCAGGCTGCCCGGTGATCGAATCCATGATGGTGCGCACCGACGACCGCACGCTGTGGGTGCGCCGTCGCTGCTGGGTGCGCCCGCCGGTCGACGTCGACAACAGCGAGAACAGGTAGGTGCGCTCTGCCTCGTTCAGGTGCAGTACCTCGGCGAGCGCGTTCACCACCGCATCAGACGCCTGAGTCACCCGGCCCTGCTCCATCCGTGCGTAGTAATCCACGCTCACGCCGGCCAGCCCGGCCACTTCGTCGCGGCGCAGTCCGGGCACCCGTCGGGCGGCCGCGTGGAGGTTTAACGGCAGGCCGACATCGGCTGGCGTGAGTCGGGCCCGGGCCGAGCGCAGAAAATCAGCGAGGGTGTCTTTGTCTTCCATCCCTCCAGTATCTCCTGCGGACGCGCCGTCGAATGTGCGTACGGACCGCGACGCCGTCGCGCGACGGCTGACCGTAGTCGGGTGCCGTCACCGAAGGATCAGACGCCCGTTGACTGCAGGGCCGCGAACGCCTCGGGGCCGATCCTGGCGGCGACCGGGTCCATCCAGAGTGCGCTGAACAGGTTGCCGTCCGGGTCCTCAAAGTCGCGCGCATACATGAAGCCGTAGTCCTGCAGCTCACGGTGCTCCGTACCTCCGGCGGCGACCGCCTTCTCCAGAATGGCATCGACGTCTGCTCGGGAATCACGGCTGCATGCCGTCTCGACCTGCAGCGCGGTTTTGGGATCGACAATCGGCTTGTCGGTAAAGCTGCTGAAGAAGTCCCGGGTGAGCACCATCAGATAGAGAATCTCATCGATCACGACACAGGCGGCGTTTTCGTCGGAGAACAACGGGTTGATGCCCCAGCCGAGCCCCGAATAGAACGCCTTTGAGCGTTCAAGGTCGCTGGTGGGGAGATTGACGAAGATGCTGGTAACCATGGTGACTCCTTGTCCGTCGAGGGCAATCCGTCGATCTACGGACCTGCCGACACACTCGTCAACAACAAGCAGGTTGTCAAGGGCAGAGGTGTCAGGCCACGAACCAAGCGGCGAATCCCGCCACTCGGGCACGCGGAAGCCGTAGCCCCCTCCCCCCGAAAAAAAGAACGCGCCGCCCGCTCACCGCGGATGCTTCTTCGTGCGCGTGTGCGAATCTCGTGCTGCCCGATATGATTCTGCAAACGATAATAGAACACCTAGTTCTATTATCGAACAGGCATCGGTGGTGTGCGGTACGCTACCGCCACCGAGAAACCACGCAGAACAGCCACACAGAGAAGTGAGGAAGCCGTGCAGTTTCACCACCACGGATACGTGTCGACCGATCCCCGCACGCAGGACGCTGCCGGAGTCGGGATCGATCGCCCCGACGAGCTGCCCGACAACGTCGACGTTCTGATCGTGGGAACGGGCCCGGCCGGCATGATCACCGCCGCCCAGCTCTCCCAGTTTCCGGGCATCACGACGCGGATCGTGGAGCGCCGCGGCGAACGCCTCGCGATCGGACAGGCCGACGGAATCCAAGCCCGCAGCGTCGAGACCTTTCAGGCCTTCGGTTTCGCCGAGCGCATCATCGCCGAGGCCTACCGCATCACCGAGATGGCGTTCTGGAAGCCGGACCCCAGTAATCCGGCGAACATCATCCGCTCGGCCCGCGCCATCGATGATCCCACCGGCGTCAGCGAATTCCCGCACCTCATCGTCAACCAGGCGCGCGTGTTGGATTACTTCGCCGAGGTGATGGCGAATTCCCCCACCCGCATGAGGCCGGATTTCGGCTTGGACTTTCTCAGCCTCACCAACAGCAACCACGGCGAGTATCCGGTCACGGTGACGCTCGTGCACACGACGGGTGAAAAACAGGGCCAGGAGCGCATCGTGCACGCCAGGTACGTGGTCGGCGCCGATGGTGCCCATAGCGCCGTGCGCGACTCCATCGGCTGCACGCCCGCCGGCGACCAGGCCTTCCACGCCTGGGGCGTCATGGACGTGCTCGCTGTCACGGACTTTCCCGACATTCGCACCAAGTGCGCCATCCAGTCCGGAACCGGCGGAAGCATCCTGCACATTCCGCGCGAGGGCGGCTACCTGTTTCGCATGTACGTCGACCTCGGCGACGTCTCCCCCGACGACGATGGCGCGGTGCGCAAGACGACGATCGACGAGATCATCGTGAAGGCGAACGCCATTCTGCACCCCTACACGCTCGACGTGAAAAACGTTGCCTGGCACAGCGTGTACGAGGTCGCCCACCGCCTCACCGACCGATTCGACGATCTGCTTCCCGAGGAGATCAACATCCGCTCGCCACGTGTTTTCATCCTGGGTGACGCCTGCCACACGCACAGCGCCAAGGCTGGCCAGGGCATGAACGTGTCGATGCAGGACGGCTTCAACCTGGGCTGGAAACTCGCCTACGTGCTTGACGGGCGCAGCCCCGACAGCCTGCTCAGTACGTATTCGGCCGAGCGCCAGGTCATCGCCAAGAACCTCATCGACTTCGACAAGGAGTGGTCGACCCTGATGGCAATGAAGCCGGAAGACCTGAAGGTGCCCCTCGAAGATTTCTACACCCAGACGGCCGAGTTCCCGGCCGGCTTCATGACCCAATACCCGCCGTCGATGCTGATCGGCAAAGCGACCCACCAGTCGCTCGCCAGCGGATTTCCCATCGGTAAGCGCTTCAAGTCTGCCCCGGTCGTGCGCGTCGGCGACGCCAACCCGGTTCAGCTCGGCCACCACCACCGTGCCGACGGCCGCTGGCGTGTGTATGCATTCGCGGACGCCGATCGCTCTGCACTGGCCGACTGGGCAGAGTGGCTTCGCACCTCCGCCGATTCTCCCCTGTGCGCGCACACCCCGACCGAGGCCGACATCGACAGCGTCTTCGACATCAAGGTGGTCTACCAGCAGACGCACACCGAGATAGACCTCGGCCAGGTTGATGAAGCATTCCTGCCCAAAACCGGCCCGTTCGGGCTGATCGATTACGAAAAGGTGTACGCCGCCGACCCCCGACACCACATCTTCGAGGAACGCGGCATCAGCCAGGACGGCGCCATTGTCGTGGTGCGTCCCGACCAGTACGTCGCGCACGTGCTGCCCCTGACCGCGACAGCGGAGTTGGCCGCCTATTTTCGGCAGATGCTGCTCCCGCGGTAACGACGCCGACCAAGCGGATGCCGACCGTCGTGACCGTTACTCGGCCGGCGGCCGCTGCCGGTTGCGTTTGGTGGCTGAGCGCTGTTGCTTGACGGCGAGGTGTCGCCTCGCTGAGCCGCGGGTGGGTTTGGTCGGGCGGCGGGCGGGCGCTTCCGGTTCCAGCCCTGCGGTCACCAGGTCGGCGAGTTTCCGCAGGGCCGACTCGCGATTGCGCAGCTGGGAGCGCTGCTCGCTGGCCGCGACGGTGACCACCCCGGCGACGAGACGATGCTCGAGGCGGGTGAGCAGCAGCATCCGCTGGTCAGCCGAAAGCACCGTGGACTCGGTGATGTTCCAGAACAGTTCGACCCGGCTGTCGGAGGTGTTCACGTGCTGGCCGCCGGGTCCTGACGACCGCGAGAACCGCCAGCCGAGTTCGCGCTCGGGAATGGTCAGCGCCGGCGACACCTCAAGGTCCATGCTCCCAGCGTGGCACAGAGTGGGCGCGGTCGAAGCCCCCGACTGTACAGTTGAGTATTCGTGCAAGTCTGGGTTCTCCAGCGTCTATCGGGTCTAGAGATGCACCGTGTCCTCTGCTTCCACAACCTGATGGATCAGCGCCAGGTCACCCTCCTTGCCTCACCACGAGCGAGAGAGTCGTTTCGGTGGCGTGGATCTGCTCTTCAACAACGCCGGTCTTGGCCTCAATTCGCCATTTGCGAGCAGCGACCCCGCTGACTGGAAGTCAATGATCGATGCAAACCTGTACGGTGTGCTGAACTGCACCCAGGCTGCCATCCCCCTCATGCGCGGTCGGGCTGGTGCCATGATCTGCTCCGTTTCGAGCGTCGGCGGACGATACGGCGCAGCCACCTGGAACCGATGCGGTCCGAAGACGTAGCCCAGGCCCTGGTCTTCGCTTTCTCGCAGCCGGCCAATGTGCTCATCCAGGAGATCCTCATGCGCCCGGTCAAGCAGATCGCTCCCTGACCCACTGCCGCGTCGAGGCCGGCACTGATGCCAACCGCGGCAGAGTCAACGTACGCCCGGCCTCTCGTCAGCTACCGGGGAGTACCCGCACCTGACCGCCGCAGCCAACGATCCCCGGGCGAATGACCTGGGCGTAGACGCCGAATGGAATGTCGCTTCCGCTCAGGCGATAGCGTGCGAGGGTCTTCAGCAGGTTCGTGCCGCGCGCGCCGGTGTCGGGCTCCGAGTCGATCACCGCGCAGCGAGGGATTCCGGCGCCCACGAGCAGGCGCGCGCTCCCCAGGTCGAGTTCGCGACCAGCCCAGGAATCTTCCACGTGCGCAGCCGCGTCGCCGGTGTCAATTGTGAACGTCGCCCGAAACCGGCGAGCGTCAACGGTCGCGGCCGCCTCATCGGCGAGCCGACGAAGCGAACTCGTCGTCACGATGGTGACGGAGTCGCCGTAGACCACGCCTCCCGGGGCGTTGATCTGCGCCACAGCCACATCCTTCCCAAGCAAACGAGAAAACGCCCGGGCCCACGGCCCGCCGACCACGTGCATGCAAACGGCGCGACCCCAATAGTCGAGTGTGAGATTCTGACCGTTCGACTCGGGTTTTGCGGCCACTTGACGCCCGCCGATGTCGATCGACAGCACCCCGTCATCCAATCGGGCCCTGCAGGTGAGCAGCAGCGGATGCTCGACGGTCTTCAACACGCGGCCGTCTGCGAGGTCAACCACCGCGAAGTGTCGGTCCCCCGCCGGGCCGTGTGCTTCGAGCAGCACGTTTTCGCGCGTGGTGTGACGGCCGCCCTTGAGCACCGACAGGCCAATGTCGCGAATCTGCATAATAGACACCACCCTATCGGCAGACCGCTCGCGGCCCGGGGCTCCCGGCCCGAGGTCGAGGAGGACATGCAGGTTACAGCTTCTCTCCCGCATCCCGCGAGCGCTGCGCGAGGTACACCGATCCCTGCGGGCGCGGAGCGCCGGCCACAATAACGGTCTGAATTCGGCCGATCAGCGCAGTCGTCGAGCCCGCAGGACAACGTCGTGGGTGTGACGGGACCCGGCTCCGGTCGCTACATGGCGTGGCCGGGTCTCGTCGACTTCAATCTGCCAGCTGTCGTCGAGCAGGGCAGCGACCTGCGCCGGGCCCACGTAGTCATCGGCATGAAAACCGTGGTTCGCGGCCTCCTCTGCCGTCGGAGCGGGGTGATGCACGAAGATCAGCACCCCATTGGGGGCGACCGCCGCGAGCAGCGCGTGCTCGGCAACGTTTCCATCGGTGCGCAACAGCGCGGCGTACTGCGCGGAGACGAGATCAAAGGACGCCTGCGGTAGTGCCGCCTCGACCAGGCCGGCGTGTAGCCAGTTCACCGTCACTTTGCGAACGTCGGCCTGAGCGGCCGCGCGGTCGAGCGCCACCCCCGACACGTCCAGCGCCGTGACGTCCCACCCGTGTTCCGCCAGCCAGAGGGCATCCGCTCCCTCGCCGCAGCCGACATCCAGCGCGCGCCCGACAGGCAATTCCCGTGCCTCGGTGGTCAGCGTCGCGTTCGGCTTCCCGCTCCACAGCTGCTCCATGTCGGCGTAGCGGTCGTCCCAGAAATTCTCCTCCGCGCCCGGATCACGAGGGGCGCGACCAGCGGATGCCGCCTCCGCGTTGGCGTGGTCGGTCCCGGCGTGGTCGGGTGAAGTGTCGTTCGTGTGCTCCATGGTTCAAGCATCCGTCTTTCACGGGTGCACGACAAATTCCGGTGGACCCCCGGAGCGATCATGATCAGATGCGTTCCCTCACCCGCGTGCCGCGGAACTGCTCGCTCAGGAGACCTCACTGCGAAGCGGAAGCGTGCGCAGGCTGGCAAACTGCCGCACTCCCCCGTCGATGGGGTCGATGAAGCGCAACTCATTCGCGAGCAACTGCAGGGGACGGGTGAAATCGTCGAGCGGGACATCCTGCACGACCGGGTAGAGCGGGTCATTACTGATGGGAATTCCCAAGCCGAGCATGTGCACGCGCAATTGGTGCGTGCGACCGGTGCGGGGTGTCAGCCGGTAGCTGCCCAGGCCGTCGATCACCGATTCGAGTGCGATCAACGACTCAGCGTTGGCCGGCACGCCCGGCAGCACCTCGGCTTGCCACCGACCACGGCGCGTCGTGAGGTGGTTGCGCACCGTCACGGGCAGGTCGAGACCAGGCAGCAGCGGCGCCAGCGCACGGTAGGTCTTTTCCACTTCGTGGCGTTGGAACATCGACTGATACGCCCCGCGCCACCGTCGCTCGGTCGAAAGAACCAGCAGCCCCGACGTCACCCGGTCCAACCGATGCAGCGGGGAGAGCTCCGGGAGCTGCAGCGCCGCGCGCAGGCGCACCACCACGCTCTGCACGACGTGGCGCCCGCGCGGAATAGACGAGAGAAAAGCGGGCTTGTCGATCACCACGATCCGATCGTCGCGGTAGATCAGATGAATGGGCCCCGGAACAACGGTCTCCTCGGCCAGATCGCGATGGAACCACACAAAGGTGTACGGCCGGTATGGGTCTCGGCCGCCGACTGCCGCGCCAGTGTCATAGACAAAACGCTCCTGGGCCAGAAATCCAGCCACGTCCACGAACTCCGACAACCGCTCGTCCAGCCAGGCACCCATAGTCTGCCAGAGCGGATGCTGCGACCGTTCCGGCGTGCACACCCACGCGGCATCGAGCCCGTGTCGTTGCGGGAGCGGAGAAGGCGGGGGCATGCATTGATGGTACGTGGCCACTCCCTTTCACCGCAGTCGATTGCTGGCGCAAGTCGGAACCCGAGTTGCCCTCGCCCCGCCGCTCGGCGCAGACTGGAGGCACCGGATCGCAACTGAGTCTTCCGCCTGTGGCTAAGGAGCTCACTATGACTGAACCGAACGATGCGCGCGTCGGCCTCTACATCGATTTTGACAACATCGTCATCTCGCGTTACCAGCAGCTGCACGGGCGTAATGCTTTCCAGCGCGACGGCATCCGTGATTTCAATAAGTCGAGTGCGGATGCCGACCCCGAGGTCGCCGCGCGGCTCGCCTCCGCGACGGTGGACTTCAACGCCATCATCGACTTTGCCGCGTCATTTGGCACCCTGGTCGTGAACCGGGCCTACGCCGACTGGTCAGTGCCGGTCAATGCGAGTTACCAGCGCCAGCTCATGTCTCGAGCGGTGGACCTGACCCAGCTGTTCACCACGACCACCCGGGGAACGAAGAACGGTGCCGACATCCGACTGGCCGTCGACGTGGTTGAAGACCTCTTTCGCCTGCCCGACCTGACTCACGTGATCATCATCGCCGGCGACTCTGACTACATCGCCCTGGCCCAGAAGTCGAAGCGGCTGGGGCGCTTCGTGGTCGGCATCGGTGTCGCGGGATCAACGAGCACCTCACTCGCCGCTGCGTGCGACGAGTTTGAGGACTACGACTCGCTGCCCGGAATTGGCAAAGCGACCGGCACGACCAATTCGGAGAGGCCCAAGGCAGGCAGGAAGGCTCCAGAAGCTGCCGAGATTGCACCGGACCCGGCGCCCATCCAGGCCCGTCTGTTCGCTACGAATCCCATGTTCTCGCACACCGAGGATGCGCAGTTCGACGAGCCTGAGGCCGGCGACGACATTGACCCACAGACACTGGCCACGGAGCTCCTGGTGCGGGCGCTGCAGATCGGTCACGCCAAAGGAGACGCCGACGAATGGCTCAACACAGGCACGATCAAGAATCAGATGCGCCGCATGGACCCCTCGTTCAACGAGAAGCCGCTCGGCTTCCGGTCCTTCACCGACTTTCTCTCCTCGCGCAGCGACTTGGCCGATCTGAAAGAGGATGGCCCGCAGCGGCTGATACGGCTGCGCCACGAGGCAGAAAGTAGGCGGTGAGCCCGGCCGCTGTGTTCGGCATCGGATTCGAACTGCTGCACGGCTATTTCAAGAACGATTCCACTCGGAATCCCTGCCTTGAGTCGCTCGTGTCGACATACGCAGAGTCCTGCGCTGCAAACTGAAACGGACTTCTTCGACGGCGTCGATGTGTTCATAGGGCCTCTCAGAAAGCGGTAAGCTCTTACAGTTGTCTTCCGCAGATTTCGAACGTTGAAATCGCTGTGCGGAAGCGGCGGGCTGTGGCGCAGCTTGGTAGCGCACTTGACTGGGGGTCAAGGGGTCGCAGGTTCAAATCCTGTCAGCCCGACCAAAGGGCCGTTCGCGAAACTGTTCACGAAACGGCCCGGTTGGAACAAAAAGAAATCGCTCCTGAGGATTCTCAGGAGCGATTTCTGGTTTAAGCGGGGTATGCGTGGAGTTGTGTTGGCGATTCGTCGACCGAGACCGTGTCGCCGGTGGTTTTTTGTGTTTTGGGGCGCGTCGGATTGTTCGGAATGCGGGAGGCGTGCCCTCTCGGGCGGTAGTGGCGGCGTATGTGGCCGTTTAGGTTCTTCGCGGTGGTCCGCCGGTTTCGTCGCCGTCTGATCGTTTGGGTTTGGTGGGTCGCTTTACATCGGGCGGGTAGGTGTCCGTGTAGGGATTATGGAATTCTCGGTCGCGACGCCGGACGAGCGCGACTGGCGGTTCGCCATTGACCTGCTTCTTCGCGTCGTCTTTGATCTTGTCGCTGATGAAGGCCGCGATCTTGCGCAGGTTGAAGTTTGTGAGGAGCATGGTGACGATGATTTGGGCGGCGCCGAAGCCGCGGACGCGGCGACGGCTGGCGGTTTCGATATGTTCGGTGCCGCCGCTCTTCACCTGGTTATTGAGCGATTCGATGCTGTTTCGCGCGTGGGTGTGGAACTCGTCCCATTCCTTGGTTCCGTATTCGAATGCTTGGGCGGTGCGGCGGTTCTTGGCGGTGTCGAAGGACACGGAGTGTTGGATGCAGATCTTGTCGGCGAAGTCCGGGACGTTTTCGTCCTCGACTCCCTTCAGAACTTTGCTGGTCTTGAGGAGGTCTCGGAGAGGGCAGGTCACCGTGGGGCTGGGTCCAAGTGCGGGGCAGCGCAGCACGGTGCGGCCTTTGGCATCTGGTTTTTCCTTTACATGCAGTTTGAACGCGGTGCGGCCCGTGATGCGTGCCCGATATGTTTCGGTGTCGATAACGGCGCCCAGCAGATCCTTGGTGGCGTTCTGCAGTGGTGCAGGTGTCGCGGGACAGTAAGTACCGCCTTCGATGTAGAGGGCGCCGTGATCACCGCCCTGGTGCCCGAGGCGGTCGACGCGGTAGTCCGTGGACGGCGTGAACCCTAAGTTGAAGGCGGGCTCGTGGAGGCGTTCAGCGAGTGAGTTTGCCCAGTACTGTTTGTCGGCGTCGCCGACCCCGGGCTCCAAGCCGAGAGCTTGGGTTGCGCGCATGAGGGAGATAGCTTCCTCGGCGACGCGGATGTTGGGCAGGCTCATAGTCGCGGCGACGGCGAGGGCGGGAAATCGCTTTTGTCCGGGGGCTTCGGAATCTACGCGGACGGCGATGTTGATTTCCCAACCCCACCTGTACTCTGCGGAGCTGGTGTTCTTACCGGGGTCGGTGAGATCAGTCTGGCCCTTGCCGACGTCTGTGCGGGGTCCTGTGCTGACGTGCCAGCCGGCGTAGGCATCTACGGGCCCCGGCTTCAGAGTCCTCATATCCTCAACCTTGGCTTCGTCTGCGACGCGTTTGGCGAGGTTCTTCTTGGAGTACCCCTTCACGGTCGGGGTTCCGATATAGGTCTGGTCGAAGGATATGTCCATCTTCTTGGAGACACGTCGAATGTTGCGGGGCTGTTCGTTATAGGTCATCACGAGGAAGAGTTTGGTGAACTCATCGAGGCGGGCCTTGCGTTTCTCCTCCAAATCAACGTCGTGGGCGCGGAGGATTGCCTGGATTTCTGTATAGGTTTTTGAGTTGCGTCGTTCCTGGGGGAACGGGTCCATAAGGTCGTTCATTCGGTGGAAGGCGCGGCTCGTGTTGGCGTACCAACGGTTCTTTTCACCGACGTGGCCGACGAAGGCCTCGATGGATTTCTCCAATCCGAGGAGTTCACGGGAAGCATCGCTGAGGCGAAACATGAAAAGATCGCGCACGTTGGTGAGGAACATTGCTGATCCTTCTTTGGCGAGCAGCAACAGAGCGGTCATAACGGCGCGTTCGGAGATGAGGGACGGGCGACCACCGATGCTGAACGCGAGAGCATCTTCGTCGTGCCATTCCTGTAGCCTCGCCAGAACACCGGTCTTGCGCACGCGGCCCTCCATCAGCACCACGGTCTGGTGATCGATGAAGTCGTGGATACGCCCGCGGCCCATGATTTCTGCTTCCGTCATCCCTCCGAGGTCAGGGCTGTATCCGGTGAAGCCATAGTCGATGTCGCCGGCGCTCATGCGGACACCTCTTCGCCGATGACGAGGCCGATGTAGTTGGTGATATTCAGCGGTTGGGCGTGAACGAGATGCTTGTCGAGGCTCCCCGTGCTGGAGAACCCCGCCAAGGCCATGAGCACGGGAAGAGGGAGCCCGTTATCGATCTGTGCGACGATCCATGTTGCGCGCAGCCGAGTCAGAGTAGCGCGCACACGGCCAGGGTGGTCGGTGAGGAACGTCTGGATCGCCCGCGGACGGTATTCCTCGAAGCGGTAGGCCCGGAAGACATACTCGTTCGAGTCGGTACGACCAGCGAGGCTGCGGAGCAGGGTGCGGTTCCACGGGTGCCGCACCGGAACACGGCGGGAGTTCACCCCTGGCACGGTGACGAAGAGGCGCCCATCGACGATGTCGATGTCGCCGAGGCGGAGGTCAATGATTTCGTTGGGGCGAAGGCCGGCGCCGCCGGCGAGTCCGAGGAGGGCCTGGGCGTTTTGCCGTTTCAGGTCTGTCGTGAGGCTGGCGGCCCAGCTGTGCATGGACGCGACTTCGGCGATGCTGAAGGGGCGCCGACGGTGGGCGTGGGGCGTGGGGAGGCGTGTGACAGTGTTTTCAGCGAGCACTTCGGCGATGGTGCCGAGTTGTCGTGCAACGCCCCAGCGATGAGTTTCGGAGTGTTTGGGAAGGCATTCCTGCAGGTAGCGATACACGTTGTTCTGCGTGTACACACGCTCGACGGTGAGTGCTGTTCCGGTGGTCGCCCACACCCAGGCGTTGAAGCGGCCGGTCATCGTCATCATCCGCCGCACGGTCTCGAACGTGCGCGGTTTCATGTTGATGGCCGTCACGATCGTGAACTCGCGCACGGCATCCCACTGCAGGGCAGAGAGCTGCGGCCGGAACCGGATGATCACTTCCCAGACGTGCTCGGGAAGTTCGGGGTCCGCAGCGCGCAGGTGGGCGTACGTGCGGGAGTCGTCGCGGAAGATGTCGTTGAGTCGGTCTTTTCGGGTCATGCAGACTGTGTGTGCGGCGGATTTTTGGAGCCTGGGTCAAAATCCGCGTAATTGCCCTATCCTCGATGATCACGGCACACCAAAACCCCGATCAGACACTGTTAAAATTTCTTTGAGAAACTTTTGCAGAAACCGCCGTTCGGGGCACGAAGGCGGCAAGTTTGTCGAGGGCTGCCAGATTCTTGAGGCCGGAGATTCGCAGGAGTTCCTGCGGTGGCGTCCCGTCGCGGAGGTGCTCCACGAGCCACGTCGAGCGCATGCGACTGGGCCGAACGTCGAGGTCGGTGCGGGCGCGCAGGAGAAAATCCGTGACTTGTCCAGAGGTTGCGCTGATGCGGCCGGGACGAAAGAGCCAGTCGTTTGGTTTGAGGTCTGCGAGGATTCGCCGGAGGGGTCGGTCCCACTGCTTGCTGAGGGGTACGACGCGTGGCCGGCTTTCCCAGACGATCACGTGGATGTCATCGGTTGTGGTGTCGAGGTCTCGGACGCGAACTCCGAGGATCTCTCTCGCTGCCAGACCTGCCCCGAGTCCGAGGGCGAGGAGTGCTACAGCGTCGCGGCGCCGATGTTCGGTTCCTTGCGACGTGGCCCAGCTGTAGAGCATGGCAACCTCCGACGACGAATAGGGTGTCGTCGGCACTGAACGTGAGATCGGCCGGTGCTCGGTCCTATCGGCCGGGTTCAGAGCATCGACCATGAGCCAGAGCGTCGATCGGTGCGTGGCTCTGCTGCTGGTGGCATAATTCTTCATCGCCAAGTGGATGAATTCTTCGACCGTGCTGCGGCGAAAGATGCGTTTGCGTTCCAAAGGCGTGCCTCTGCTTTGCCAGCACCAGAGCACGAAGGCCACAGTTGCCGGGTAGAGGGAACGTACGTCGCGGTTTGTCGCTGAGGCGGTGTCGGCGACTGCAGCGGTGATGAAGTCACCAATAACGTGCCAATAGGGCAGTGCGTTGATGGGGCGGTAGTCGTACGAGCGAGCCTCGGCGGCGGTCATGACCGACCACGGATTTCCGGTACCGGGTCGATGCGGATGATCGGGGTGGATTCGCGAGTGGTGATCAAGACGCCGGGCAGCTGCAGATTGATCAGGAGCAGCAGCGGCCGGCCCCGGCGGCACTGGATGATCTCTTCGAGGATGAGGTCTTCGCCGTCGCCCCGAAGCCGGAGCGCGCGCGCGTTTTCCGGACTGGGCACGCGGCGGACCAAGCGTCGGTCGCAGTGGATCCAGTACCGCGTGTCAGATTCTGTGCTGATGAAGTAGCAGCCGACGGAGTCGTCGGCGAGGGACTCTAGGGAGCGTTGGCCCTCCGGCACGTAGCACATCGCTTCACCTCTCGGGGTCTGGTCGCGGAGCGATATCCCGGTCGAGACCATCGTCGATGGCGGGTTCGATTGATTGGATCATGCTCGACAGGTGCCAGAAATGTTCGACGAACTCCGAATCGTCCAGCTCTGGACTCATCAGCCAGTAGCCTCGGGCGCCGACGGTGCAGTGCACGATCTCAATGAGGGGACGCGTTTGATCGTTCACGGTTGACGCGGAATCCTTGCCAGGAATGCGGGTGACGGTCATCGCCTCCAAATCAAATCTGTGGGTGGACCCGATGGTTGTGACGAGCCAACGGCCGCCTTCGGCCCCAGTCAGGCTGTCGGTCATCGATCGGGGCTCTCGGTGTGATTTGCCGGTACCGGTTGAATGCTGATGACCCGGCTGGAGCGTTGCCAAAAGTGTTCGATGCTCTCTCGATCGGCGCCTTCGGCTTCGAGGAGCCAGTAGCCGTTCTTTCCGACTCGACATTGCACGAGTTCCTTGAGAGGGCGTCGGGGCCCGTTTTCCCTCGACGTGATGAGGGGGTCCGGGAATCGAAACCGGAAACGATCGATGGTCATGGCGTCCAAATCGATCCGGTAGATGGAGTCTTCTGTCGTGATCAGCCAGCATCCGCCTTCGATACCCCACAGATAGTCCGGTCCCGCTGCCGGGCCGTCGCCGGCCGGGTTGTGACTCATGTCAACCATTTCGCACGCCGATTCTTAGCGGTCGGGTGTCCCCCGTGTGGACGTCTCCGGCCTGGTGAAATTCCAATGTACGAAAGTTCCCATTTTCAAACCACCGACTCAACGACAAACTTGGCGCCGCTCCCCTGTGAGGGGCGATCATCGACAGTGTTCGGCGGTAAAGGTCCTTGCGGTGAAGGTCCTTGTAGTAGAAGCAGACCGCCCCGGGAAAGGCGGATCATGACGACATCAGGGCCAGCCGCGGAGCCGGACCAAGCCGGGGTTCCGGGCGGAAGCATCCGGCGACGCAAACCAGCGGCTTCTCCGAGCGTTGACGTCGTCTCGGATGAACTAGCGCGCAGTGTGCAAGCAACCCAGACTGCCTGGGCCCATATGGAGGCGGAGTTCGGGCTGTTGACCAGCAGCCAGGTCGCGAAAGTGCTCGGAGCTAGGCCGTCAAATCGGATGTTGGCGTCGCGGAACCGCGCGGCGCATCACATCGCTGGCATCGTGAGGGGAAACGCTGTTCTTTATCCCGGATTTCAATTCGATCGGGTTTACGGAAAGATCCTCCCGCTGATGGGGCGACTCACCGGGTTGGCAATGGCGAACGGCTGGACCGAACACGACCTATTGCTGTGGCTCTGCGGGCCGAATACATCCTTCAAGGAGGAAGACCGTCCCGTGGACCACTTCCACGATCCTGATTCTGTGATTGCCGCCGCCACAAGCGAGTTCGAGACCCAATGGTGACGAGGCCGCGGCAACCATGCAACCCTCGGCCTCAGTCCTGCCCAACGACAAAGTCGCTCCTGAGATTCCTCAGGAGCGACTTCTTCGTTTTCGACTAGGTCGTCGGCACCGCACCGTCCTCCGGTCTGTGCGAGGTGTCGGCCGGGTTGGGCGAGGCGTATGGGGAGTGCCACTCTCGGTCCCTGCGACGAATGTTCGCGGGTAGTTCAGCGGCCGGCGACGGTATGACCGGTTTGCTGATTTGCCTGCGCATAAACGTGGCGATAGCGCTCAGGTTGGAGTTGCTGAGCGAGATCGTCAGGAAGATCTGGGCGGCAGCGAACCCGCGCACAGTTCGGCGGGAGGTGCCGCCGAGACTCTCGAAAAGTGACTCTGTGATATCGGCGTTGAAGCAGTCCATGGAGTTCCGTGCGTGATTGTGAAAAGCCTGCCACTGCTTACTCCCATACGTGATGGGCTGCCGCTGGTGCATACCGTCGTTTTTTCAAAGGTCACAGACTGTTGGGTGCGGATCTCGTCGGGAGAGTCCGGATGGTCGTGCGCATCGAGTTGCTCGACGCGGTAGTCGGTCGAGGGCGTGAAGCTTAGGTTGAATGTGGACCCAGAGAGACCTGCGACAGGAGAACTGGCGAAGTAGGCGTTGTCGGTGTCAAGGATGCCAGGTGCCAGGCCGGTGCTGAGTGCAGTGGGCATCAGCGAGACGGCTTCCTCTGCCACCAATATGTTGGGCAGACTCAGGGTTGCGCTCGTCGCCACCTTTGGAGATCGGGATTCCTCGGTGCGTTCCGAGTCGACCTGCACGGCGCTATTGACCATCCAGCCCCAGCGAGAAGTGCTCCTGCTGTTGTAAGCCGTGCCTGCCCGCCAGTCGGCGAAGACGTCGAAGATGCCCTGAGGGCACAAACGAGGACCGGCGCCGATTTCGTTCTCTGCCAGGGTCTTTCTGGAGAAGCTGCGGGTGGTCGGCGACGCGAGGAAAGTCTGGCCGACGGCGAGGTCGATGCGGGCGGTGGCGTGACGGAGGCGTCGCGGTTGCTGCGTGAATGCCATGTGCAGGAAAGCGTTCGTGAATTCGTCTAGGCGGGTCTTCATTTTCTTCTCGCGGTCGGAGTCATGCGCGTCCAGAGCGGCCGGGACCTCCGCGGAGGTTATCGTGGCGACTTGGTCGCGAGGAAAGGGATCCATGAACGCGAGCATTCGGTGGAAAGCGCGGTGTGTGCGGCCGTACCAGCGCTTGTCCTCCCATGTGTCGTCTAGCGAAACCGGTGCCACGCCGGAGAGATGCAGAAGCGCTCGGGATTCAGGGGGCAGTCGATTCTGAAAGACCACGGCGAGAGAGCTGATCCGGAAATTACCGTGTTCGCTGGCGAGTAGGAGAAGCCCAACCAGGATGACGCGGTCAGAGATCAGGCTGGGCCGTGTTCTGGCACCCGTGACCGGAGTGTCAGCGCTTCTCCACACAGCGAGTTTGTCGAGGATGCCGGTCTGGAGAACCCGGGAGTGAGCCAGGACGACCTGCTCCGAAGTGAAGACATAGTCTGCGTGACCGCCGGACAGGACTTCGGAGGCGCTGATGCCGCCGCAATCGGTGGGATCCGGTGCGGCGACAAAGTTTTCCTGAATCGCACTCGGGGAGAAGTACATGCTCTGCGTCGCATTGCTCTTCTTTTCAGCATGTTGGGCGTCTATCGGGTGTTCCTGATCGACGCTCACCGGGATGGTGATTTCCTGCCCCCACTTGAAGCCCTCTACGCCGTTGCCACTCCGAGGAGAGGAGAACCAGCTGGCATCCATGTTCGGCACCGGCCCACCGGCGACGTTGTCCAATGGCGCGCGTGTGTCGACCAGGTCCATTCCATGGCCAGCGTGAGGCTCTGAGGCACTCCTTTCGGTGGAAACTTCGTCGTCCGATATAGGGGATTGATCAGTCATGGTCGCCGCCACGGTCGCGGGGAGGTTGGTATCGGAGTTGATGTTGTCGGTGAATCGGTTGTTTGTCATGACGAGTATGTGTGCGGCTGATTTCACGCCTCACGGGATATTGCACTGCATTTGTCATGTTCAACTCCTATTCGTGATTGAAAATACTGATCAGCGACCATAAAAGAATTTGAAACCATTTTCCGTGAGCGACACCGCCGCAGAGATTGCCGTATTCGACCGTGCCGCGTCCGGCAGCAGGGACCGCTCGTCGTCAACGCCTGCTTGACCTTCAACCGTAGGAAAAAGTTGCGGTTCATTCCACCGAGTCACCGACAAAGATTCGCGAACTAGCGCAGAGGCACGCACGTGCGGTCCCTGCCGCGCATGACCCCATCGAGGCCGCCACTCGGGTGGCCACGATTGGCCCTTATGCCCGGCACGAATTCCCACGATTACCTCCCGACCAGAGCCGAAGACCTCTGGCTCAAAGAACCAGATCCGGATCCACGCTCTGCGCGGTACGCAGCAGCTGACAAGAACCGCGCCTACCGCGACGCCCCGCAGCCAGCGAACACCAGACGCCCTGTCAACTGGATCTCTGCCCTCTACGGCTATGAGGAGTTCTGGCGTGAAAATGGACGGAGCCCACGGGAGAACACTCGTAATCTCGCAACCCTCCCCGCCGAGGAACGCCGAAAAGGGGGCTGGGCAGGCTATCAACGTAAGTTCGAGGAAAGGCTTTGCCGGTACCAAATCATCCGCCTCGACCTCTCGCCGGCCTTTGACTGGGATCCGCAGGAACAGGTCTGGCAGAGGAACTTCGCCGCGTACCTTCAGCACCTTCAACTGACCGGGAACCCGCCCTACCTCAACGGCGCAGACCCGTACGAGTTCGCGCTCGCCCGATGGTTCAACCGCCAACTCCGGCAACTCCAAATAGGCGCGCAGCCCAAGGGCAGAGCCGACCAACTCGCCATACTTCTGGCACTTCGGAGCACAACGGGTGGAACCGGCCACCCATGCTGAGAACGGGATCCACCAAAACCCCGACTCATCGACATAAGTCACCGCGGACGCTGCCAGCAGGAGAGCTCAACATAGTCTGATGACATGTGTCAGCTGGATCTGAACCGACCCAAACCGAATTGTTCCGCGCTCGGTGATCACCGAGGTTGGAACAATTCGGTGAGTGCCCTGTGACAGGTGAGACGCGGCGGGACACGCTGTCCACGGCAAGTCGCATCGGATTCCTCGGCGACACTCATGGCGACATGCACCATGTTCTGACCGTGGCACGCACGATGGCGGTCCGTGGCATCGAACATCTTGTGGTCTTGGGTGATTTCGGGTTTGTGTGGCCGGGGCACAACTGGAGTATCGACATCGACAAGCTCAGCAGGCGGCTAAAGACGACTGGCCAGACGCTCGCCTTTGTTGACGGCAATCACGAGGCCTTCGACCTCCTCTACAAGTTCCCGGTCACAGATGACGGGCTGCGCTGGATTCGACCGAACATCGTGCACATCCCGCGTGGATACAGAACCGTGCTGGCCAGCGGGGTCACCCTTGCTGCCCTCGGCGGTGCCAACTCGGTGGATATCGGCCATCGTCTCCTGGGGCGTTCGGTCTGGGCAGAAGAATCAATCACCGAGACCGACCTTGCCACGCTCGGCCCCGAGCCGGCCGACGTGCTCATTGGACATGATGCGCCTGTGGACCTCCCGACCCTGGACACGTGGCTGGCGGCAACAGATCGCGGCTGGCCGCCAGCCGGCCTCAGTTACTCCGCCGAAGGACAAGCCATGTTTCATCGGGGGTTTCTGCAGGTGCAGCCCCGGCTCTACCTCGGCGGCCACTACCACCACCACATCGACGAACCGGTCACCTACACGACCGGCGAAACGGAATTCCAGACACGCGTCGTGATCCTGGACGAAGGCGGCTCAGCATCCGGGATCAGCCAAGCCATCCTCGACGTGCAAACCCTCGAATTGGAATACATCACCCGTGACGCCGTCCGCGCGCAAATGAACACATCTGAGCAATCCCCTGCGAGAAAAGACGCCGCCCATGAGTAACAATCACGGTCACCCTAGTGATCCTCCATTACGGCTTTTGTGCCTCCCCATAATTTCGATAACGCTGTCAAGTCAGGTGCCGTCGAATTCCTCACGAGGGTACGGCAGCTCATGATCTCCGCACGGCCCGAACGTTCCTTAGGGACGCTGATGGCCATCGCCAGAACTCGCGTGGCTGCTGACAGAAAAACGGGGGCGACAACCCCGCCAGGGGTCCGCGCCCTAACCGAAATCGTCGACGAGAGCTCGGTGACAGTCCATAGTGAGCCGCTTCCGGAGATGTTCGACGAGAAATGGACCGCAGCCTCCGGTGACGCCTAACCACGACTGGATGTGCTTGGTGTCAGCAACGGTTGAAAACTGAGCCACTTGTTGGCCGTGGGCAGCTCGTGCTAAAGCGTGTCCAACGTCTGCGTACTGCTCAGGTCAAGCGCTTCCGATTAGCAAAACCGTCGCGCCCGCGGAGGGAGCCAGTGCTGTGATGCGATTCAAAGGCAGTATGCCCGCCAAAAAAAACTCGTCGATGATCATGACCTGACCGGCCTGAAATGACGGCCCCTGGTCGAGATGGGTGTGCCGCGGCGGCGGCGGCCGACGGCGCCAGCCCGACGACGGAGCCGGCTCCGTACTTTGATTCCCAGGCCCGTCGGAGCGCGGTCATCGCCGTCGTCTTGCCCGCGCCGGCTGGCCCTACGAAAACATCGACTACGCGACCCGATGCGGCGACAGAAGAGAGAGCCGCGAGCTGGTCCTCGGCCAGCCTCCCGCCACCTGGCAACCGCGACAACGCAGCCGAACCGAGCGTCACACGTGGTGCAGTCAGAAGCGCAGCCCGCTCGAGCAGCCGAGACTCCGCAGCCAGCAACTCGGTCGAGGTAAACACAACAGAGTGCTTCGGACGAAAAACCGACGTCCCGTCCTCCCGCTGAAACTCCACAGGGCTCGAAGCGAACTCTGGCGGCGTGAGGCGCAGGGACGCGCGCTCGGCAGCATCCACTATGAGGCCGACGACGGCTTCCCGATCGGAGGCCGACGCGAACCGGTACGGCATCGCTTGGAGCGCGGCCTCGGCCGTGAGATTCCAGTGCCGCCAGGTAGCGCGCTTCTCACTGACGGCCGTCATCACGCTCAAACCGAGCGCATCCACAGCCTCGCGCGGCAGGTCCTCGGCACGCAACAACACCGGAGACGAGCCGGCCACCGTCCAGAAGTCGTGCCCGATCACGCGTGCAGCGCGTTCTCGCCACGCCGCCGTGAGGTCCGCGAGCGAGTGCACCTGCTTCGCCGGCCGCGTGGCGAGCGTGGCCTGCGCGCGCAGCTTCATGATCGTCACCGGCTTGGGCCGCCGACCGTGACTGGTCACATACTCCTCGATCAACCGGTCGGTCTCGACATCGATGTGCCGAGCCCTGGTCGAAAACTCCGCAACGAGCGCCTCCGGCACGCCGGTCACCGCCCACGCGGCGTGGCGGTCTCGCCCCCGCTCCCGCCGCTGCCACTGCACGCCGAGAGATCGCGTGAGCTCGTCGGCAAACAGGCTCTCGTGCAGTTCAGAGAGCGCCACCACGGCCTCATGCATCGGCCGGCCATCGAGCGAGCGCCACTTGCCGTCGAGCACGGTCTGCACCTTATTGCTGATCACCACGTGCGTGTGCAGGTGCGGATCGCCGGCCCGGCTGTCAAAATGATCGAACGCCGTCGCGACCAGTCCGGTCACATCGACCTGCGCCACTGCACCGCCCCGCGCCGTCGTGCCGGTGCGCGTTGCCGCAACCTCGCGCTCCATGTACGCCAGCACCTCGGCCACCGCCGCATGGTGAGCCTGCACGATGCGCTCCTGTGTGGCCGCGTCGCCAACACCCCAGAGGATGCTCGCCGACTTCGGAATCGAAAACGTGAAGTCGTAGCCGGCCACGGCGCGGCGCCTCTTTTCGTCCGACTGTTCTTCAGCGGATGCCGCGGCCCGCTGAGTAGGACCGAGACCGTCCTCACCTGGCCCACCCAAGGCACGGTCGGCGGCGGTGCGGTAGACCGGGTACGCGCGCCCGAGAGCCTCCCCGGTCACCGGGTTGCGGCCCAACCCGATAAACAATTGCAGCTGCGCCTCCGTGACGACATCGCCCTCGATTACGAGGCCCCCGCCGAGTCCAGGAAGGCCACCACCCATCCACCGACCCGGTGGCGTGCCCTGCTCGGTGTAGTAGCGAGTGAGCGGCGTCGACAGCAACCGTTTGCCGTCACCCGCGGCGACCGTGCGCAGCAGATACTTGTACCCATCGCCGGCACTCATCACCCGCATCGACACCGTCACCGCGCGCACCTCCACCGTCGCAACGGAGGTGCGCCGCCTCGATCTGCAAGAGGCGTGGGAGTGCGTGCTGTGGTGCATTCCAAATTAGGGCCGAACGACGCAGCGACCGAACGGACGCGGTCTTGACGCTTCGTTGCGCGAGCTGGATGTTGAGGAGGAAAGCGCTTCGTCAATCGTGACAATGAGAGCGCCGTATCGGCCGGTCGACTACGCCTGGATGGGGAGCACCCAGTCGTCAGCAAGGGCCTTTCCACCGCCTCTTCCCGCGCCCGCATATTTGAGTTTCTTCGGTGAGCAATGCCACTTCCCTGAGCTTCGTTCGAAGTCTCCCAAAAGGCGGGCCCTGAGCGAGAGAACAGTCCGCCACACGGACCGGGGCCGGTGAATTTCGCTATCGTCTGGGACGATGTCGCCAACAGGTGCGGCTCCCATCCGGCCAACGAAGGTGAGGATGATGTTCACATCCTTCGACACAGAAAATCCAAGAAGATATGAGTGACGGCGAGTTTCCCACTCCCGAAGTCGTTAGAATGCATGGGATTCACGCAGTTTCTCTGCGGGCGAGCGTCTTGTCAGTACCGAAACGGCCTCAACTCCAGAGAAGTACCGGGTACTAGACCGCTCTCGCGCGATCGAGATTTTTCCAGCATGACGGTTCCATATGGCGGCCAGACAACGGCGGAGGGTGGAGAGTATGGGGTTTGCTACGAGGGTTCAAACTAAGGTGACGATGAAAACAATTGCCGTACTGAAAAAGACCGCTCCAGGTTTGAAACCTGAGATTGTGGCGACACCGTGTCATATCATTGCGGAGACTCACCCGGGTGTGTACGTCGAGGCACAAGATGGCAAGACAGCGATCTTCTTTCGTTGCCAACTGCACTGGTGGTATCGCGTCTTTGGCACAGGCGAACTCCCAGCGCCGGGCGCTCCCCTCTTCTATTCCAGACAGAGCCACCTGATTCCATCGGACCTCGGTCCGATGAAAATGCCTCTTCTGTCAACGCCAGAGGGTTCAGCCTCTGTAATCGCGGAGGTGTTTAACGCCTTGGACACTGCCGACTAGGTGCAGGAGATGGCGCCCAAGCGAGCGGCAGCAATAAGGAAGATGCCGTCGATGGGGACGTCACAGTGAGCTCAAACGCTCGAGTCGGGAATCACTTGTCATGTATGCCCTGGGTCGGCCGGGCTATACACCGGGTAAGATCATCCCCGCAACGATGAGCAATGCCAGAGCTGAGATTAGTGCACTGGCAGCCCCGAGGAGCCAGACCCGACGGCGTTTGCCCGTCGGAGATCTCATCACTGCAAGGATCGCAGCGAATACGAGTCCGGCAGCCACCGGGAGGAAAGCGAACTGTCTCGGCAAAGTATCCAACGGCAGTAGCCGGTCGGCTCCATAAAGCGCCAAAACGAGCGCCGGAATTCCCAGGCCAAAAGATGCCACAGCAGCCAACGTGTTGAAATTGGTCTGCGCGTCGGCCTCCCGCGAGCTCGACACCGCGGCGGCCGCGGCAAGAAGCGCATGCAAAGAAATGCACTCAGCGTCGAGCTGCCCACGCAGCTCGGTGCATTGACGAATCGCTGCGTCGTGTAGTTTCATCCAAGTTCTCGAAAACTCAGTTGCTGGCGCAGCATTGTTAATGATTCGCAGGTCTTGAAGAACACGGTACGAGTGATAGGCGTTTGAGTCCGTAAGGAAGACCCAGAGTCCTTCCCGAACCGCCTCGCGAGCGTTATCTGCGCCTCGTCCAAGAATTATCCCCAGTTGCAACAAGGCAGACACAAGCGATCCTTGAGAACCTTCCACGCTCGACTTTGCACTTGTTTCTGCGAGCTGCAGCTCTAAGCCGTAACGAATTTCTCGCACGTCTGAAACCGCATTTCGCGACTCTTCAGCAACGCCTTTAGCGACGAAGGCGGCGTGGAACTCGTTGCTGGTTTCCGTATTCCTCGACTGAACACCAGCTAATTTGACGAGCAGGTCCTGCAGCGCCGACAACGAGCGATCGATTTCATCCAGACTCTCCGGCATTTCCGGATTTAACGGGAGAAAGTTATCCCTCGCGTTTCCCTCTTTCCACAGACCGTCCAGGAAAACTTCGAAGGCGACTTGCTGGATCCCACTGACGACGATCCGTATATTACCCACCACTATGCACCGCGATTGCGCAATCGTGAATACCAGCAGAAGAGGAACAACTCTGATAATGCTAGGAGATTCGCTCTCACCTAGGCAGTCCAGAAAAGTACGGGATTTCATCTCCTCATGGAGGAATCTCTTCAGCCCATGCTGAATCCTCACGGTGGGCGCATTGTCTTTATTGACTTTTCGAATGTCGGTCGGCGAGGGCATGCCCCTAATCTATTGCCGATTACGCAAACCAAAACGACGCACGATTCCGGCTGCGGCCCCAGCCCACGTCGGTGCCGCGTGAGAACAGAGCTCGATGAGCGCGGCAGCGGTGCGCGCCGTTGAACTCCGCGCTAACGGCGGCCAGATGTCATGCCGCCGCGGCCCCATGCCAGTTACGGACCCTAAAGTCCGTCGTAGTAACGCCGAACGTATGCCGCCATGAGCGTGCGCCGCGAAGTAAGAAATTCCTGATAACTCTCGGTCGTGACAGTGCGAATAAAATCAGGCACCGCATTGGCGGTGAAGTTTGCGGCAAGTTCAACAGCATCCGTAATCTCACCTAAGCGAAGTTTGCCATCGACGATCTGAGAGTCGACTGATCCCATGTAATCGCCCGGCGCCCGATCCTTGATAGCGATATTTATCGGCGTCTCAGTGAGGGCGTAGTTTGCGATCTGGTTGTAGTCGCCGCGGTTGCTGATGCCATTCTTCACGAGGTAGTTCTTCGGCACGAGATGGTGGATATCGCCAACTTCTTCGACCATGTTGCCAACCGTTATGTTCTTCGACAGGAAGCCGCGGGCGTTCGAGTGCACCTGCGCCGCGAGAAAGACGAGAAAGTAAGGGCTCCGAACGCTCGAGGACTCCATGTCCATCGGCAAGGCGACCTGCCAAAAAGTATCCGACAGCGAGGATCGTTCGATGTTGTCGAGCACGGCGGGAGCGCCAATTTCACCCACGCGGCGAATATCAGCTTCGAAGGCGGTCTCAAAGGAACCGGTATAGCGACCGGTGAGAAGCGACATGACAAACCATTTGCGGACGATCCGCTTGATTTCACCCTCATTGAGCTCGTTGTCACTGCGAAGCTGCAGGTAGAGGGCATAGGCGAAGTTCAGGGCGTTCTTTGAGCTGATCAGCCGCGGGGCGATGAATCCGGCAGATTTGATGGTCATGGTGAATTGCTGGAAGCTGTACTGGTTCACAATTTCCAACAGAACCTTTTCGAGTCTCGCGAACGATTCCACCGCGATCTCCTCGTCGAAGGTTCGCGTCTCGAAATCGCGACCCGAGAGCACACTCACCAGTGCAGCCAGCCGGCCGCGTTTGAATTCTTTGATCCCAGCGACGCGGATAACGTCCGTGTACGTGGGGTCATACAAGTCTGATGAATCATTACGAAGCCAGGCGATTTTCTCCATGTATCCCGACAGCGCAAAGGCATCATCGTTCTCGGCAATGTCGTTGTAGACATGGGGCGCGACAGCTAGATGACAGAAGTAGTCAATCAGCTTTCTCAGGTTCGATCCGAGGAGACCGTGGCTTGCAATTTTGCTCATTGCAAAGTCCGCACTGCTCAGAGCCACGCCCTTCGAGTTGATCCGGATAAAGATTTCGGTGACCGTTTCAATATCAAGATCTTCGTCAAGCGTGATGATACCGACCTGCGCATTCCTAACGGCCGACAGCCTGTTCAAGGAATCCTCAATGCGCGTCTGGTCAAGTACGTCGTTCGCCTCCAGGTATTTTTTTGTCGCGCCGAACGTTGATGTCGCATTGAGAAAAAGCGCCACATCAGAGATCCACTCAACGTCTCGTTCGATGACGGGCGTCTGGGTCGCGAACTCCTCCGTCAGGGGGTTGAAGGCGATCTTGATGCGCTTCAATTTGTATGATTTGTCCACAACGGGCTGCCCGAGCAAAGCCGCTGTCATTGCGGTAATCCGCTGTTGCCCATCGATCAGGATCTGGCGGTAGCTGGATTTGCTTCCGTCCTTGAGGCCTACGTCGGCACTTTGCCAGGTGATGAGGTACCCAACGGGAAAGCCTTTGTAGAGAGAATCAAGGAGGTCTCGGACCTTCGTGGAATCCCACACAAAAGGGCGCTGCATTTCCGGGATAGCCACTTGGCCACTCTTCACCCAGGTGAGAAGCGTCTCAACTGGTTGCTGCTGCACGGTGTACTTCGCCACGTTAGTTGGCTCCTAAATGCTGTGAATCTGGTGCGGTCGATTGTTCAAGTAGTGGCGAGGCCTTCCCCGCCCACGAAATCACCAGCTCGTCACGAGCGCGACTGGCTGCCACGTAGAGCAAGGAACGTTCGCGCAACATGGCGTCGTCGAGCTCTTCGGGGGCCACGCCCTTCAATGCCCACGTGTTGGGGATCGAACCTTCCGACACGTTGAAGAGCAGCACACGCGAGAACTCCATACCCTTCGCCTTGTGCATTGTGAGGACCACCGGATGCCCCACACCAGCATCACCGGGCTCTGCGACGGCTGCGATGACACCACGATCGGCGAGCTGGTCCTTGAGTTTGAGTCCTTGGTTGCGAGAACGCGTGAGCACAGCCACAGTCTCGGGCGATATCTCATCGTCAGCCAGCCAACCCTTGATCACCTCGGCGACATTGTCGTATTGTCCACTCTCGCTGGTCGCTGAGACCACCCGTGGGAGCGGACCAGACCGTGCCGAACGATACCCATGCTCGTTCTCTTCATTGCCGTCGCTATCAACAAAGTCGGCGCCTTCGAGCACCCCAAGCGCGAATCGCAGATTTTGCTGGGTGGTGCGGTAATTGAGCGTAAGACGACGCGAACGGCCGGTGATCTTGATTCCGTAGCGGGAAAGCACCACCGGATGGCCATAAATGCGCTGGTGCGTGTCCTCAGCGATAAAGAGATCGTTCTTGTGCTCGCCAGCCAACGCGCGCAAAAGCTGCCAGTGCAGCGGGGTGAGGTCCTGGCCTTCATCGACGAGCACATGATCGGCGAGCCCTCCCTCCACGGAATGCTCGAGATAAGCAGACGCGATGGCAGAAACTTCAGAGAAACTCAGCGAACCCATGTGGCGGGCACTCTGCCGATACTGCTCGACCACGGCCCAGACTGCCACCCGCTTGCGCCGATCAAGTGCGATCCCCCGTCCGGGCCTGCGCACCTTGAAGTAGGCCTCTTGGCTTGTCACGCGATTCGGCAGAATCACCTGCAGATACTCGCCTTCGAAGAACGACGGGCTCTGCAGCGGCTCGGGCAGGTCAACGTCTGCGTCATCGATGGCCTCGCGCCATCCAATGTCATTTCCGATGAGGCTCCCGCGGGGTTCGATCGGTGCGCCGAAGACGTGTTCGGCAGCCTGCCCAAACTGCGCGCCGGCCGTGTCACGAACGGCTACCGCAAGAGCGTCGATACCGCGGACGAGCACCCCCGGCTTCCCGAGCCCCTTTGCCCAAGGGATGGCCGGGTCCAGCCTCTCAAGATCTCGCTCCAGCGCCGACGACAGAGCCTTCGTGAATGTCGTGAGCACAATTCGAGCGGATGTGCTCTCCCGCGCCAGGCGACGCGCTCGGTGCAGCAGCACCACCGTCTTTCCTGTACCGGCGCCGCCAGACATCCGAAAGGCACCGTTGAAGTCCTTCTCAGCGTACTTCCGCTGTTCGGGGTGCAGGAAGACGCGCCACGCGCCAAAGTCGCCGCCCTCGATTACTCGCTGCAGCTCCTCGTCATTCTCGATGAAGGTGAACTGCATGCGTGCTGCCGGATGCTGGAGGCCTTTGGCGAGTCGGTCGTCTTCCGTCTCTTCGGCGAGGGGCTCGGGAACAACATCCGGCTCGACGGGTCCGGCACCGAACCCGAGGCTTTCGCGGATCTTCTCTACGGTGTCGCCCACGGCAAGCCCCAGCAGCGCATCGATCTGCCACTGATTAGCCAGGCTCTCAGACATCTGCAGAAGCTCGTCTTCGCTGGTGGCGGCAAAGATTCGCTGCGCAACGAGGGCGTCGAATCCGAGCGCATCCGTGAGATCAGTGAGCAGATAACCGTGCGTTGCCAGGAAAGACTCGGCCGGTTTGTTCGGCTTCTGAATGACGGGCGGGTAATCAGGCAACAGCTCACCGGCCGGTGGCATCCCCTGCTCAATGATCTCGGTGATCCCATTGATCGGGTTGAAGTGCAGCACACGGGTTCGTGCACGCTCGATCGCCTCGTCGTGCGGCCACGTGCCGTCGTAAACGTAGATCGACTCGCCGTTCTTCTGGTCGAGTTTGAACAGCACCGCACGCCAGTACTGATCTACTCGGCCGGTACGGGCACGTGCGTCGGCGGCCTTTTGCATCGGCTCGATGTGCAGACCTGGTGACGTGTCGTCGGCAGCCAGCTTCTGAAGAAAGGCGAAGGACTTCGATTGCACCGTCTTGTCGAGCTTCTGTCCTTTGAGTTTAGACATCACAATCTGTGGCATACCGCGCTACTTTCCTGTTCCGAGTGCTGCTGCAACTGCGGTGACGTTCGGTTCGACAATGACCCAGCCCGCTTTCTCAAGGTCCGTGCGGTCGCCGTCGTCAAGCCCAAACGATACGGCGATCTGCTCGAGTTCCCACGCGATTCCCACCGGGATACCGTCGGCAACCTCGACACCAATGGTGGGCACGACCATGTCGGGCCACTCGGCGAGTTGTGAGAGCAGTTCCCGCTCGTCGCCGTCGGCGAATTCGAGTGCAGCTGCCCACTCCACTGACACCGTGCCGCCTGCAATCACGTCGACCGCGCCCAGCTGCGGTGCGTAGTCGAATACCTCGGACATCGCCATGATCTCGCCGCGCCGGGTCACATCGGCCGCGCCGAGCAGGTTAGACAGCCGCAGCCACAGTCGCCAGGCATCGGCAAAGTTCGTGTCTGCCACCGCGCTCGCTCGGTCATCAATCATAAGCACGACCTCGGTCGCGTCCCCGGTGCCGCTATAGCGCGAGGCCATGACAACCGACGTGCGCTCGAGATGCCAGGCAAATGGCTGGCTCGAGGCCGCGGGTAGCGCCCCCTGCAACACGTCGGCGGCGCGTTCGATCAGCGCCTCGCGCGAGGCAACGGCATCGACGAACTTGCCCGGCTGAAGGGTGAGCATGGGAAGCCCGTGTGCGACGCGCTTCCATCGGTCCTCGGCCGCCGAAGGGTCTTGGAGCCAGTCCATCAGTTGCGTGATCGGGTTAGCGGTGACGTGGTCAAGAGCGCTCGGCGACAGGCCGAATTGGTTCACCATGGATGCCGCAAAATCGCGGTCGAACCACGGTGTCGCGGGCTCGGCCGTGGCGGTGTCTGCGCGCTTGATGTCATCCCAGGTGATGGCGAGCACGCCATACCCCTGTGCTCGCAAATACCGTCGTTTACCAGCATCATCGGCGATCCGGTTGTGGGCTGTCGTGGCATGGTACGCGCGACCGTCGGTATAGATCGCAAGCGGAGGTGCACCACCCCCGATGGCTTCCAACACGAAGTCAGGCCGAGTCTTGCCGATGAAGGGCTGCGGTGTCAGCGCCCACTGGTGTTTACTTCCCGGTAGCGTCAGGCGAATCGTGTTGCCCCAAGCGCCGGGGATCTCTTTAATCGTGGCGCCGAGAGCGCGAGCCCGGTCCATAAACACCTTGCGGAACCACTGCTCGAGGATCGACTCGGGGTCTTGCGCCCCTGGGTCGATTTCCGTCACTATCCAGGGAGCACCCTCGCCCTGCTCATCGAGGCCAAGGATCGTGCGCAGGCTCCGCTCGGCGCTGGCCCGCGAGACCAGAGAAAGATCGCCACCGGGCGCAAAAGGCAGCAAGCATCGGTGGCAGGCGCTTCTGCCCTCGTGCCGGCAGGGGCATACAGCCACGATGCGCCAGGCGCGCTCGAGGATGTCGCGGATGTTTCCCTGCTCGGCGAGGTCCGCGAGGTACCCAGTTCCGCCAGGTACGGCGTCATGAATCAGGAGGGCCACATTGTTGACCTCATCGCCCAGCACGGGTTCCACAATTGCGACGAGCCGAAGGTGGTCCGGGTCGCCACCAATGACTTCCCGCAGTCCCAGTTGGACGGCCGCGGAAAGACTGGGCAGGCCGAGTCCGTCACCAACCGTGACTGCGCTCGGCAGTCGAAGCACGAGGCCCTGCGTTGTGAGCGTGCGGCTGAGGGCGAGTTGCCGCGCGTGCTCCTGCTTGGACGTGCGGTATCGGCACCAGGGGCGATGCTCCCGGGCTGTGTTGACGTCGCCCTTCTGGTCGAGCTTGCCGCAGGCTCCGCAGACGCGGAACAGGGGTGGCGAGAGTTCCTCTCCCGCGAGCATTCGCGGTGTACCCGCCCCGGTGACTTTGCCGAGGTTGATCCAGCGGATGGTGAGTTCGCGCAGGTACTTCACGCCGAAGGTCGTTCCTTCAACGAACCACTGACGCGCAACGTTGGCCGGGTCGATGTCGGCCGCGATCTGCACGGAGAACCGTTCGCGCTGCCGCTCGTCTCGGCGATCGCTGATCGTCGATTCGTCACGGCGAACCTCGGCCGAGACCTGTTCGAGTTCGGCAACATCGAACTTCTGGTTGGCGTCAGCAATACCCTTGCTCCCGCAGCGAGGGCAGCTGGCCGGCCCCTTGGAGGCATCGCCGTCGGTGGGATCCATGACGTCGCGTGCATACCCGCAATCGGGACAGAACACCCACGTCTGCACTCGCGAGCCTTCACTGCCCAGGTCAACGGCATCGATGAAGATTTCAACGCCCTGGGCGTAGAAGGTTGCCCCCGGTGCGAGTTCATTGATCGCGATTCCGGCACCGCGCTCGTAGGTGATGGCATCGTGCTGAAATTCTTGGCTGTCGGGGTCGATCCAGCTGAGGGCCACATCAAGCCGCACGCTGTCATCGAGCAAGGTGTAGTTCGGCAGAACTCCGAAGCGTTCAAGCGCTCCGACCCAGTGCTCGTCATAGAGATCGCTCGATTGACGGATGACCATGCCCAGTGATGCTTTGGCCGCTCTGAACGCAATCCTGTCGTCTTCGCTCGCTGCCGGGTGCCCGGCGGCCTTCTCCAGCTCGGGAAGCGATTCGACGATTGCTTTCTTGCGCAGACGGAGGTTTTCGATTTCCCCATTCCAGCGCGCGCTGGACGCGATGAGCGTGGTGGCGATTCCGCTCATTCGTGGTTCGGCGCCGGGCAGAGACCAACTTCGCAGCGTCTCGGTTGCCCAGTCGCTGAGGTGGTCGAACGTCGCGAGGAAGGCCTCAAGTCGTTCTTCCGCGTGAGCTTCGGCATCGTCGATGACGATGGCCAGGAAGGAGGTGCCCTCGGTCTTGGCGAGCACGTCACGGGCATGCGTGATGCCCAGTATCTTTCCCGCTGCGGCGAGGCGGTCCACGATGGAGGCTGTGTACTGCCGCCGCAGGATCTCCTCGGCATTCAGGTACGTGGCCGGCGGGCGCACTTCCCCATTGATCACGGAGAGTGGGTCGCCGAGCTTGGGCAGCTGTTCGCCGCGTCCCACGACGAAAGCCATCGTGAGGGCGTTGCCGGTCACGCGGCCGGCCCGCCCCACGCGTTGCAGGTAGGATGCCACCGATCGAGGGAGTCCGGCCAGGAACACCGTGGATAGGTCTCCGATGTCGATACCCATTTCCAGCGTGGGTGTGGCGACGAGCACGTTGGGCGCATCGGGACTCGCAATTGCAGCCTTGAAGCCGTTTTCGTACTCGAGGCGCACCTCATCTTTGAGCATGCTGGTGTGCTCTCGGGCAACGACCCGACGAATCTCCCCTTCGTCGTACTGACGGCGGTAGTAGTTTGCCGTGCCGGCCATGGGCCGAAGAGTGCCGCGACAACGGGCCACCATGCAGGGCCCGCCGCCGAGCTGTTCGACCACCGTGGCCGTTCCGGGCACGGGGGTCTGGCAGGTGTCGCACCCGAGCAGATTGCGTGCGGCCGCCAGATCGGCAAGATCGATGGGCGCCACGAGGATTCGGCTCGGACTCAGCTGATAGGCGATCGCTCCACTGGCACCGATTGGAGTGCCGAGAATGATTCCGCCCTTCTCCAATTCGGTGAAGAGCAGTTTTGTGAGCTTGGCTCCGTCAGAGGCGGTGACGCCGAGCACCTTGCGCGCCCAGATCGCGTACCAGCCCCGCGACGAGGTCGCCTGGTCGAGGTGGGACTCGCGGGCACCCTTCATGGCTGCCGTCGAGCCGACGCGCGGGTAGGCCGGTGCTTCGCGATCCTTGGGGAATGCCGGCATTCCCTCGCCGCGGGGCCGGCCGCCCCACACGTGCCAGCGTTCGCCGTTGTTTTCGATGTACTTGCGGAACCACTCGTGCTCGATGGATCCGCGTTCGCGCATGCGTTCGAGCACGCCGCGAACCCAGCGCACGATCTCTGAGGTTGCTACCTCGCCGTCGCTGTCGTCGTCCACGAATCCGGCGGTCTCGAAGTCGCGCACGGCTGCGCGGCCCAGCGCCTCGAGGCGCGCTTCCGGGCCCGCATCGACCTCGGCGGCGACCGACCCGGTCAGCTCGAGGGTGCGACCCACCCGGGACTGCAGCCCGAACTCCATGGCGAGGTCAAACTTGAGACGTTTGCGTACCAGCCTGATGGTTCTGGCGGGCACGCGGCGAGCGGTGTCTTCTCGCCAGAACGGCGAGAACGTGTCTCGGTCAACGACGTCGGGTGCCAGGAGGCGGTAACGCAGAAACTTGTCGTCGCCCGCGCGCCGCAGGAGTTCTTCGGCGACATCGTCGAGGGTCGAAGACCCTTCACCGATGGCGTCTCGGATGGCGTTGCGTAGGCTAAAAACGTGCGAACGACTCTGCACGAATCCGGCTCGATGGGCGGCGTCCTGCACGCTGTCGGTGAAGACCAGAGCTTTCTTCTCGTTGGCATCGAGGTGACGATCACCGAAAATAGTGTTGATGCTCACCGAGAGCAGCGTTGAAATCGCACTTCCTAGAAAGCGGATGCCGTCGGCCTTCTGGCAGTTGGGGCAGACGTCTTTGTTCGAGGCTTCGTCGGCTTCGTCTCCGGTGAGTGTGAGCACGGGGAGCACGTCGGTGACGGCCTGCGCGTACTCCTCATCGCGCGGCGGCTCGAGGCTGAGGTTGCGTTGCTGCACGTCGAACCAGCAGAGGCCTTCCGTCCTCGACTCATCCGCTGGCGCCTGCTCCTGCTGGTCGGCTTCCCGCGGCGCATAGATGAGCGCTCGGAATCGCGCCGAGTGGTTGGCGTGGTTGCGGCGAATGTTGATGTCGCTGTGATCAAGGTCAAACCCAACAGGTCCGAGCTGCACGCCCCACCCGCTACGCCCGCAGTGCCGACAGAAAATGGCCGGAAACTTCGCGCGTCCTTCCACACTGAACGGGTCGTCGTTTTCGCGCTCTTCGATGCCGCCGTCGTCGGACCAGTCGTATCCGACGGTGGGGCCGGCGTATCGGTCGAGCCGGGTGAGCGCCCGCACCCACAGGTGCAGATCCACCGAGGCTGCTGAGCGGCCAGCGACGGCTCGCACATGGCTCAGCGCAGCGATGACTGCAATCAAAAAGCTTCCGCGGGCAGCATCTCGTTGCTCGATGCTCTCAGTGGTTCTGAGCCCGGCGGGGAACAACGCCACGGCCAGAGTGTCGATCGACACCGCATCGATCGCGGCCTCGCAGAGCTCGCGGATGAACGGATGCCCCTGAGCGGCAGCGAGCAGCAGCTCCGGGGTAGCGTCGGCGAACGCCTCTGCCGCATTCTGTGAAGTTCCGTCTGAGTACAGGGTGGCAAAGACGGTCGCGGTGAGGGTCTCGGCGTCGCGGTGTAGTTCGCCTAGGGCGGCGACGGCGTCGGTCAGTTCGGTGACGAGGGCAGCGTCGACAGACCGATGCTGGAGACCACGGCCGGCGAGGCTTTCGTGAGCCCCCGCTGACCAGTCTTCGAGGGTCAGGCGGGTTTCGGTGATGATGCTGTCGTCATCGAAGTCGTCGCCGAAGACGGTGTTGGCGAAGTCGACCATGAGCGTGGGATCGCCCTTGTCGCCGAGAGTGGCGGACGTGGCGATGGGGGTGATGAGCCCGAGCGGACGAGCCCGAGCCGCGTCATCGATGTCTTGATGAGCTTCGGGCCAGTTGCGCTTGAGGGCGAGGCCCAGCCGGCGCAGCAACATGGCGACGTCGGTGCCCTGAGCTCCATCGTAGGTATGGAACTCGTCGAGCACGAGATAGCGCAGGCTGGTTGCGCTCTGCTTCCAGAGGGCCTGGTCGGCGGGACGCAGCAGTAGCTGGTCGAGCATCTTGTAGTTGCTGAGCAAGATGTCGGGGGCCTCGGCGTGCATCGCCGTGCGGTCGGTGATGAGCCCGTCGGCGGTGACGGTACTGCGAGTGGGTCCGCTCTGCCCGGTGTACAGGGCGGCGCGTACCCCGCCCAGCGCAGGGCTGGTCGTGATGAGCTCGGTCAGGCGGCGGGCTTGGTCGTTGGCGAGGGCGTTCATCGGGTAGAGAATAAGCGCCTTGATTCCCTCGACGCCCTCGCGCTTGGCGCGCAACACGTGGTCAAGGATCGGGTGGAGGAAGGCCTCCGTCTTACCGGAGCCAGTTCCGGTGGTGACGAGCGTCGGCAGCGGGCGAGGTTTTTCAGCGCTCAGGTTCGCGCTGCTGAGCCGTGCAAAGGCCGCGGCCTGGTGCCCGTAGGGCGGGAAGCCTTCGTACCAGTCGAGTGTCGAACGCCATCCGTCCTCGGCGGGCTTGAACGGTAGGCGCAGCCGCACGTAGGGGCCCTTGAAGATTCCCCGCTCCGAATGCCGCAGGAAGCGGTCGAGCGCGACGCGTGCGTCTTCGTCGGCGAGGGCAAAAGTGGTGGAGAGGTAGTCGACCAGACCATCCCGCACATCCTCCGCTTGGAGTGTGGGGAGGAGCTCACTCACGAGCGCTCCTCGAGGATCTTCTCAAAGTGCGCGTATGCCTGCCGCATGTCCGCCTCACGGTCGAGTGTGACGAAGGGGAGCTCGTAGGTGTACATATTGCCCGCGCTACTCGTCGTGCGCTCGTCCTCGGTAGTCTGATCCCCCCGTGAGCGCCATATACGAAGCACAGAATTCGGCACAAGTCGGCCATTTACATCATAGAAATAACTATTGCGGTCATAGCCATACAAAACGGGAAATTGTGTGCGATAGATCGTGCACAGCTCGTCGGCGGTGAGGCCCAGCGCAATTGAGACTAGAGCATCAATCTCTACGAGCGCCTGACGACGGTCACTGGCAATACGGAGTGGAGAATCCCGCGTCCAGTGACTCTCGATTTCACCCAACCCTTTCCGATTCGGGTAATCAATCCCAGCAACCCAATTCTGAGACTTGAACTCAGTCTCAAAGACGCTCGACCAGAGCTCTGAGTAGGCATCTGTTAGACAGTTCAACCGAAGCGTCCGAAGCACTAAATGTGGCATAAGCGGGGACGTTGAAACTATAGGTAACCGCTCAATCGTCTTTCGACGGAGCGCAGACTTCGGGGCCACGCGGACGGCGAAATCTGAAACTAGAGACGCTAAAAATCCAGCGACCCAGACGACTTCGACCCCGGCCACGGTGCCGCTCTTTGCAAGCGAGTTCACACCGTCCACGTGGGCGGCACCCGGTGGAATTATTGTTGCCAAGAGCGTCCGCTCATTGTTATTCCCCGCCATTGCTCGCCAAGCGACACGATAGTACCTGCGAGCGGCAGTGGGCTCCGCCTCGGGCCAGTTCGTGAAATCAGCTTCGTAGTCGTCCCAATTCCCAGTGGGTTTGTAAGCGGTCACGGGTAAAGCATCGGCCGCCAGGCTCTCGAGATCACAACTCGACCAGTCAGTCTTATGCAACATTGTGCTGTTTGGCGACTTGTAAAAGGGGTCTGCGACGAACATGTGTGGCCCTTGAAGGATTGCTTTCGACCAAGCGTCGGCTACCCCCCACCTTTTCTCAAACCGACCCTTCTTGAAGTCTGCTCCCTCATCCCAACCTAGAGAGAACGACAATCCTAGGGATGCAATCCGACCGTTTTTCGTGACCTTCCCTAAAGCACTCGCAATAGCCGTGCTCACTGTGTAGACCATTCGAGTTCGCAGAACCGGCACTTGCTGGTCCTCCAGTACGGAATGCCAGGCCTTGAGAACGTCCTGCGTGACAGTCAGAATGCGATTTCGGTGAGGTCTAAGGTCCCATTCTCCGAGAGTGTTCTTTATCCCCGGCTCAGCACCCGAACCATCGTGCACAAGTGACCGATTCACAGTGTCGGGATGGTAAATCGAAGCAGCCATCAGGAACCGCACGTCCTCACGAAGCTCCGAGTAGATGTGCACTCCAAAGTTCACTTCAGCATGAACTTCAAAAAGCCGAAGGCTGTTTAGGAATTGCCAGTGTCGGCGTAGATGACGATACGTTGACGATCTGAGTAGCCCGGCCTTCTCGTCGGTGAAGTGGCTTTCAGGGTGAATCAGACCGACAATTCCCGTCGAAGACATATTGCGCCAAGATTGTTCCATAAAACACCTGTAGAGGTCAGGACGGAGCCCCTCTAGAAGCGGGAAACGAGTGACGTGAGACACCGACTGCCGCACCGCCGTGTTCGAGGAGAGTTCCTCTAGGTAATATCTCTTCGCGCCTGGCAGAGTATGGGTCGCCGATCGTCGCGCCTCGACTTCCCACTGCGGAGGCTTGTGCGCGAGCGCCCACCACGAGTCATGCTCCGCAAGCGCAGCGGCCTCATCGAAATCGGGACGCACCCACGGCGGGTTCCCAATCTGAAGGTCGAATCCTCCGCGTGCAAAGACTGTCGTGAAGTCGAGTTCCCAGTGGAAAAACCCCTGCTGTTGCCCGATACGCTCCGACACGACCAGCCATGGGTGGGCTTCAAGGGCCCCATTCACGGGAGTCACCATCGCAAACGCGAGTTCGTTCTCTTCGATTGCGCCGAGCTCGGACCACTCGTTGGAAAGGCCAAGCGTTGTCTGACCCTGCGCCGCGAGCTTGGCTTTGACCTCGAAGTGCGTGCCGAGCAGGGCAGTCAGACCGGCGATCCACTGGTCTGTCGTTGGTGGTTGAATGCCCTGCGTGAGAGTATCCGTGAGCGGCCAGAACCAGAGAGAGTTCCACGCGTCCATAACCCGGCGAAGCCGCTGATATGCGCCGTTGGCATCGGCGAGTTTGCGCTCGATTTCTTCACGAGTCACGTGAGGTGTGGGCTCGACAAACTCGATCGCAGTGGGGGTAGCTCCCCAGAGGGGGATTTGGCGTCGAATCTCGCGCTCGGCAATCTCGAGCCGGCGGAGGGCGAATTGCCAGAGCGTCTCCACTCGATACGAGAGGTTCACGAGCTGGTCGAGCTGCTTTTTCGTTGGTTTGGCCGTGATCTGACGACGCCAGCCCTTGAGGGCAGCAAGCGCCTCGGGGGCAAGTTCTTTCGCTTCCTTGGCGTCGACTGCGCTGCCCCAGCCTTCCGCCGGAAGGAGGAAATGGTGGATTGATCCAGAGACTCCTGAAGCGATCTTGCCCTCACGAAGGTCGGTAGCGAGATCTGACACGTGAACATCTCGAGGCACGGTTTTGAGCCACGACTTTGAGTTCACCTGATCGCGACTGTAGACCGCACGTCGGGAACCGATAAGAGAGTTACCACGCTTGAGGTGCAGGCCGAACCACGGGGCTTGGAGGTCCTCGGACATTGTGTCGAGCCAGAGTGAGATCTCGGCGAGCTCCACTGCGGTGCCATTGAGGTCGACGCCGTACACCTGGTGCAGTGCGATCGAGGCCTTCGCCTTCTGCAGTTCCCGCGGGTAGGCATCCGGATCGATCTTTTCGCCCAGTTCGGATTGTCGACGGCGAAGGTACTGGTCGGCCAGCTGGCGCACTGCCTCGAGCGCGAATGCACCGGAGCCGAGCGCGGGCTCACAAACAGTTAGTTCGAGAATCTCGGCGGCTGTCGTAGTTGTGTCGTCCTGGTCCAGTAGTTCCTCGAGCGCCTGAGAGACCGTGAACCGGGTGAGCACCTCGGGTGTGTAGTAGGACGCTGACTGCTGGCGCTCTCGGCCGGCCAGCCGGAAGACGAAGCTTCCGACAGGGTGAATTCGAGCACGGGTCTCACCGGTAATCGGGTGCGCTTCCTGAACAAAATCCTTAGAGGAAATGCCTTGAGAGCGCTCGACAGGCACGACCCAGGAGCCCTTGGCGGCATTACCGTCTTTGGCTACCTCATAAAGCTCGGTTTCGGCAAAGAAACCCGTGTACGACATGAGGCCCTCGTATACGGCGCCGAGCTGGTTGATGCCCAGGTCTGCGTAGCTAATGAAGCCAATGTCTTGGCCGTTCTTTACTTTGCTCAACAGCAGGTGCGCGAGCACCTCCTGCAGCTTGGTGTCGCTCAGCTTCACCTCATCGATGTGGGCGGTCGCCTTGGGGAGGAAGAGGTCGGCGCGCAGGCTGTTGAAGACCAGGCCGTCGCGGAGGTCGAAGGCTTCGGAGGGGGTCTCGCCAGACTCGACGGGCGGCGCTGGGGTTGTGACACCGTGGCCTCGGTCAACCAGGCGAAAGAGCACAGCCAGGGACTCATAGAGGTGGGTGCCGTTCTCGCCCTGTTCGGTCGCGAGCTTCACGAGAGTCAGCTCGCGCAGACGGTCGAGGCTGTAGCCTTCCTCATATTCACTCGCACCCACGGGCAGCACGTTGAGTTCTGGCGAGGCTTCGGCGTAAAGCAGGAAAAGAATTCGGTATAGGAACCGCAGCGACTGCTTTGCGAGCGTCTGGGCCTCGCTGCCGGGCAGCGGCTCCATTCCCTTCCGGCGCCGACGGGCAACCACATCATTGGCGATGATCTCTATGGACAGCCGCACGCCCTCGCGCAGGTCCTGGGAGACACCAACCGTGTGCTTGATCGATTCGTCGAGCACCTGGGACCACCAGATGTCGCCCTCAGCATCCGGAGCCAGCGACTCGGCCGACACACAGGTGAGCGCACGATCAATCTCGCCGCCTTTTTTTGCGTCGTTGCGGGCGACTACGAGTTGCAGGTCAACAGCGAGGTAGCGTCCCTCTGCCCATCGCTCCCGCTCGGCGACGAGAAGCCACTTTCCGGCGAGCACCAGCGCGAAGATTGGCCCGTCGTCCTCGACAAAAAGGGTGGAGAGCAGCCTCCCGACCGAGGAGATCGCGTGTTTGTGATTGTCGTCGACCTCGAAGGGAACCAGCAAGGTGTCGGCATCCCGAGCGAGCAGGTCTTCGAGCGTGTCGACGGGGCGGGCCTCGACGATCACCAAAGGTGAACCCTCGACGAGGCCGGGCTGGGTTACGCGCAGCAGCGGTCCGTTCTGGTCGAGGTGATAGCCGCCGCCGGTGAATCCGAGCACTGTACGCAGGGGGCCGTAGATTTCGTCACGAATGCCCAGGTCGTCAACGCCCGGCTCGAGTGCGGCAAGGCGTGTTTCGAGCTGGGCGCGCACTGCGGTGAAACGGGCCCGCGCCGACGGGGTACCGTCGGCATCCTGCTCATCCCATTCCTTGCGCCTGGCCACGGCCCGGGCGTGAAACGACTGGGATTTCGCATCGGTGGTGAAGAAGTGGTCGCTCAGCCAACCCTCACCAATGATGATCGCTTCGTCTGACATGCGCTACTCCCCCGTGCCGTTCTCATTCATGAAATCCTGTGGAACCACCACGAGCAATGGGCGCACCAACTGCTGGTGTGGCTTCATCGACTCGGCCATCAACCGCTCTTGCTCCACGGTTACGCGGCGCAACTTCAAGTCCTTGATCTGGATGAGGGCGTTGGCTTCTTCTTCCCACAGGTCAACCCGAGTTGACCAGCGGCCGATGCGCTGCTCGATGGTGGTCGCCGAAGCGTCAGAGAACTGGTCCGCGAGAGCTCGAGCGGCGCGCACGGCCGGTGCGATGAGCCCTTGCAGGTGATCGACCGTGACCGCACCATAGTTGATTGCCGTTGCACCGGTGAATCCGATGGTTTCAAGAGCCTCGTGGGCCGTACCGTGGGCGGTCGGCAGCACGAACTCCGGGTCTGCGGGGTCGGGAATCTGCGCCGTAATGTACGAACTGGCGACTACCTGACCGCGACGGTTCGTGAGCGTGGCGAACAGCAGCACAGTGGGCACGTCAACCTCGCCACGCACGGCGAAGACCTGGTTGCGGCCGAGGTTGGAGAGGGCGCGGTCGCTGGCCCATTCCAATACCGGATGCAACGGGCCGAGGTAGTGCGCCTCCGGCCACAGCGACGTGCTGGCCTTGTTATCTCGAGCGTCTTGCAGCAGCGCTTTTCCGCGCTGGGGGGAGACGACGAGCTTGAGCTCGTCAAGCACGTTGCGGTCCCTCAGGTAGGTCTGCGGCAGCACCTCGAGGCGCTGCGCGAGATCACGGGTGGGCGAGAGCGATATCAGGCCGTGGTTCGGGTATTCGTGCCAGTTCACGCCGTTGTCGGAGACCGAGGCTGCGGGGGTGGCGAACGTCGCCTGGAGCGCTTCACGGAGGAACGCCGTGTCATCGGCGAAAAGGCCGCTGCCGGCATCCGTCGCTCCGGCCGTCGTCACATTCGCCGGTGAGCTTTGAGCGGCAGCAAGTCGTGCCATGAGCGCGCCAATGCTGTCACCGTTGTCGATCACGTGATCGGTTGTGGGGACGGCCTCGTCGAGATTCTTCTTTCCGGCCAGGACTTTGCGAATATCGTCTTCTTCGAGCTTCGCGTCGTAGTGACCCATGAGCGACGCGGCATCGCCGAGCGCGCCATGAGCTTCGTTCTCTCGGTCGAGCACGCGCTTCAAGACGCGAATGTCGCCGGCGAAGTTGGCATTCGCCGGGTCGAGCAGCAGCGTGCTGATCTGCGGGCGGTGCTTCTGGCCGTAGCGGTCGATGCGGCCATTGCGCTGTTCGATGCGGATGAGGCTCCACGGAATGTCGAAGTGGATCAGCTCATGGCACTGGGAGTGCAGGTTGACACCCTCGGAAGCGACGTCGCCGGTGATGAGCACGCGGATCGGCGAGGAGGATTGCTTGAAGCTCTCCACGATTTCCTGCTGCTCAACGTCGTTCAGCCCGCCGTGGAGCACCCGAACCTGTTCGTCTTTGAGCTTGAGGTCGGTGAGAAGTTTGGCGCGCAGCCAGTGCAGGGTGGCGACGCGTTCTGAGAACACGACGGCGCGTTCCGTTCCCGTGCGGCTGACGCCGATCGACTTGAGGTACTCGACGAGCTTCGTGTACTTGGCTGAGGGCTGCACCAGAGCGGCATCTGACAACTCGCCGAGGTACTCGAGCGCCTCGCGCTCCCGGGCCTGGCTCTCGTCGGCAGAGGGCGTGACCTTCTTCAACCGCTCCTTGACCGATTCCTTGAGCGCCGCCGGGGACGAGAGGAACGCCTTCGCGAGCGTCCAGGGGAAGAGGCCGCCATTGTCGCTCGAGTATGGCGAAGACCCGTTCTCGGGGTGAAGCCAGACGTCTGCAAGCTCGTTGGCCACGGCGTTCTCGGCCGGTGACGCCTGTACGAGGAAGTGCTGGGGCGGCATCCGCTCGGCCCAGTCGGCGCCCACCTCGCGGGCGACCTCTTCGCTGTGGCGGTGGCGGCGGATGATCAGTCGCTTCACCTCAGACTCGATAATCTCGCCGTCGGGGGTGACCGCAGTGGGTTCGAGCAAGCGAATGAGCTCCGCGAAAGATTCCTTCTTGCCGTTGTGCGGGGTAGCACTTGCGAGAATCAAGGCCTCGGTGTTCGGCGCGAGGATTCGGGCAAGGCGGTTGTTGAGAGTGGCGCCGGTGATGTTGTGAGACTCGTCGATCACCACGGCATCCCACTTGTGCTTCGCGAGGTGCGAGCGGTACTTTTCCTGCTTGAGCGTGTCGATGGAGATAATGGCGCGCTTGTACAGGCTGAACGGGTTACGAGTGGCGGGGAGTTTTTGGCGTACCCGCTGGATGCCGACGGAGTCGAGTCGCACGAATGGGAGCGCGAATCGCGTCCACATCTCGTGCTGCATCTGCTCCAGCACGTGCCGGGGCGTGACGATCAGGATGCGTTCACCGCGACCGCGACGAACGAGCTCGGAGAGGATCATACCGATCTCGAGGGTCTTGCCGAGGCCTACCGCATCAGCAATGAGGATGCGAGGGCGCAGATTCTCGGGATCAAGCGCCTTGCGTACAGCCGCCTGCTGGTACGCCAACGGGTCGGCAAGCATGCGAGTGGAGACCGTGAGCTCGGGCGCGTTGAGCGGAATGGGTGATTTGCGGAGAGTGGCCTCGAGCCAGAGCTTCGCAGTGCGGTAGCCAGCTGACTCGTCACCGACGACGACGGCCTGCTCGGGGTCGAGCGGCACGATGTCATCGATGTCGCTGTAGAACGCTGCCGTCGAGTCGCGGACGAGCTCAGAGAGGCCCTGAACGCGAATCAGCGTTCCGGAGGTTGTCGCTTCCGTGCTCGTGACGAGCCATTCGGCGTCTCGCACAACCACGATTGAGCCGGGGGCGACGGCGAGTTTACCGGACCGAGCCCCCCATGAATGATCTGCCGTTGACTCTTGCAGCATTGACTGTGTCACCCCTGTACCTCCGGTTCAACGCCCCGCCGCTGTGCACGGCGTAAGGAACCTATGGTTCAGCGCTTCCAACTAGCTTATCCGCGCCGCGCTCTGCTTCCGTCAGGGGGGTACCCCCGTTACCTTGTTCGTAACCTCAGATGGTGTGAATATCTGAGGGTGTTGGCCTGTCGGGTCCGGCATGATTGTTGCCCCCAGTCGTTAATGATCCGGGGGGTGTTGTCACCGGACCCGATTGGCGTCGGGTGATCGCTAATAGGGGCTCGACTAGGCCCAGAGCCGAGGTCGTTCGTAACGTGGATGCCGAGACTTGACGCCGTAGACCAGGCCACGAATACAAGTGGATGGGAGCAGTCATGATCGAAAACTATGACAGCGTCGACGTGTTTGTCGGTGTCGACGTTGGCAAAGGCGAGCACCACGCCGTCGCCCTGAATAGGGCCGGCAAGGTCCTCTTCGACAAAGCATTACCAAACGACGAAGGCAAGATGCGTGCGGTGCTGCAGAAGCTGAAACAGTCCGGCACGGTGCTCGTCATCGTCGACCAACCAGCCACGATCGGCGCCCTGCCGATCGCCGTCGCCCAAGCCGAAGGAGTCCTCGTCGGCTACCTGCCCGGCCTGGCAATGCGGCGCATAGCCGACCTCCACCCCGGTGAGGCCAAGACCGATGCCCGCGACGCAGCGATCATCGCCCAAGCCGCCCGAACGCTTCCGCATGCGTTGCGGTCGATTCAGCTGGCTGATGAGTCGGTCGCGGAGCTGTCGATGCTGTGTGGTTTTGACGATGACATCCTCGGTCAGATGACCGCGACCAGCAACCGGATCCGCGGACTGCTGACCCAGATCCACCCAGCGTTGGAACGGGTCGTGGGCCCGCACCTGGACCATCCAGCGATGCTAGATCTGCTCCAGCATTACCCGTCACCAGCGGCGATGAAAACAGCCGGCACCACTCGGATGGCCACCCGGCTGCTGAAACTGGCCCCACGCATGGGCCGCCGCCTGGCAGAGGAAATCACCCAGGCCCTGGGTGAACAGACCGTCGTAGTCGTCGGCACCCATGCCGCCGCAACGGTCCTCCCACGCTTGGCCGAACAACTCGCCGCCCTCCGCCGGCAAGGGTCCGACATCGCCGTCGAGGTCGAGAAGCTGGTGAACGACCACCCTCTTTCCCTCGTCCTGACGAGCATGCCCGGAGTCGGCGTCAGGACCGCAGCCCGGCTCCTCACCGAGGTCACCGGCAAGCACTTCGAATCCGCTGCCCACCTCGCCGCCTACGCCGGCCTCGCACCCGTGACCCGACGCTCCGGCTCCTCGATCCGCGGCGAACATCCCTCCCGACGAGGAAACAAGATTCTCAAACGCGCCCTGTTCCTATCAGCCTTCGCAGCGCTCCGAGACCCCGTCTCCCGCACCTACTACGACCGCAAAATCGCCCAAGGCAAACGCCACAACCAAGCCCTCATCGCACTCGCCCGACGGCGATGCGATGTTCTATTCGCCATGCTCCGAGACGGCACCCTCTACGAAACTGAACACCAACTCGCCGCTTGACAAAAACATAGGGCCCCCCCCCCCCCCCCCGAATTAGCGTCATACCGAGGTGTCAGGCGCTGCTGGCCATCGACGATTTGGTGGGCAGCGCCCATGTTGTCGCTGCCGGAGATCGAGCGAGTCTTGCCGGTCGCCGAATGGCGCCATTCAGTTGCCTGACTTGCAACGGCCCTTTGTGTGGCCCGCGACGAAGGTTCGAGATCTTTTGACGCGGACGTGCTCGTCTAACCGAACATCGACCTTACGCAATCCACATCGACTGGATACCGGGGCACCCTAAAACGGTTCAGTGGGTGATTGGAACGAGGACGGACGGTGATTACCCCGTCTCCACGGCCGCGGTGCAGACGAAGGACATCCCATTTTTCGCCGATCGAGGAAATGCTCACACACATGAGACATGGCTGGCTATGCGCGCGGAGACCACCTCAACCTATGCGGGCGCTGGTCGCCCATCGACGCTCATGCTCCGATGCAGGCGGTAATTTCGGCGCTAGCCGCCGAGTTTCTGCCGGCGGAACACCCGACGTTGACCTTTGTGGCGGATATGCCCGACATCCACAACGCTGAGAATAGCGATGGGGGGCGCGCAGAGGTACGACTATCGGCGGGGCGTGCTCGGTAACCAAGCAGAGAGATCCTGCACCCCGGCGGGCTTCCTGCTGGCGGCATCGGTGACGGTGGAGTACCGGTCGGGTGGCCGGGGTGCGGAGGGGGCGGCGCTCCCGAACCAATTCGAACAAATGGCGCAGCCGAACTGGCCGTTCTCGGCGTGGTGAGGGCCTGCTGCATCGCAGATTGGGCAGTCGCTCATGGTGTAACTCAGCATATGGAGGATCCTATCGCGTGGGGAGTTAAGAGCCGACGTCCCCGTTCGGGCGGTCGACCGGCGGGTTCCGAACACGCGGACTCATGAAGTGCACGCGGCGAAGCTGCTCTCTGGCGCGGAGCAGCGGCGCCCACGTGCGAGCGCTGAGCGACTTTCGGCTGTGCTGTTATGACCGCACTTATTGGCTGAGATCTCTTCGCTGCGCATTCAGCAGGGAGGTCTGACTTGTCAGCTGTTGGTCCGTGCGACTTCCATGGCGGGGCCGGTTCGGCCGACTGTCGCGACCGTGGCACGCTCGACCCTAGGATCCATCGCCTAATTGAGGCTGTCCGCGATCTGGCCGTTTCTCGCCTGGACGAACCCGACGGTCTGCGCCCGGTAGTGCTCGTAAGCAGCGAGATTTCCTGGCATAGCCGGTGTGGTGAAGTTGTCGAACGGGGTGAAGAACTCGACAGTCGCGTAGTCATAGCTGACCAGGTCTTGCAGGAAAAAGAAGTCAACATAGCCCTGAAAGTCCTCGAACAGGCGAAAGAACCCCGCATACCGGAGGAGCGTTTCCTCAAGCGGGCTCGGTGCGCCTTCGTAGTGCCGACGCATGCATTCAAGTGTCAAGTCGAATCGATCGCGAATCTGCGGATGCATGCCACGCGCACCATTGATCGTCGGCTTCCCATCGATCCGATTGCCCGGGAAGAGAATCGCACCGCCGATCGTGCGACCGATGCGATAGAACGCCGCTCAGTCCTCGACGTCCACCTGAGCGATGATGTCCGCCATCCGAATCCATGACGCGAACGTGTGGATGATCGTGTCGCTTGCCAGGAAGAACTCGCCGAGATCGGAGCGATGATGTAGGTACGCCCCCGGTCTGGACGCGTCCAAGGAAAGTAGTGCGCCGCTGGGCAGCGGTTTGCTCCAGAGGAACTGGTGGTAGCGCCGCAATGTCGGACTGTGTTTGTCGGGGTCTCGTCCCCCGGTATCTGAGCGGACGTCAAAAGCAGTGTCGATCACTGGCAGTGGAACCATGCTCGCAACTCTAATTGAGGAGTCCAGAACGTCAGCTCTCTACAGCCACGTTCAGCGGCCACTTCCGCAGGACACGAAACGCAACCGATCGAAAAGTCCCGGGCTTGACCGATGCGATCGGTCCAGCCGCTCTGCCCTCGTTGACAACTCCCCCGCCCACGACCGCCGCGATCGCTGGTGCTGTTGTCATATGAAACATTATCGGTCCGAGCGATTCGACGTTCGTGGTGAAGTCCCGCCGTTTTCCGAGCGCGGCCCCATCAATCCGTGCGAAAAGGTTCCCGGCTCGGGGCGAAGGGAAGCCAGTCGGCCCGCGAGAGCGTGTCTCCTGGCAGCGATGAAGGAGATGTAGGAGAATGGGGCGGTGTTTGACGAACAGTAGGTGACCGCGTCACCGGTAGGAGGTTTCCACCTGGTGATAGCGCCTAATCGCCATTCGACGCTTAGTTGTCACCACGGCCTGCGTCGGCGCCGTCAGCTTTGTATGGAGCGCTGAAGGATGGCTGCGGTGAAGGGGACTTCCGCTCAACGAGGAGGTTCCACCGGTTCGGAGCGAGTGCGCGCCTCACGCGATGGCGACCGATTCCACTACACCTGGGCTGCAACTCGCCTACTGCACCTACTTAGCCCATCGTCCAATTTGCAACAGGTATCGATCGAGGGGCTCGGAACCTCTCCATCAGAGGAAGAACCCGACGGCGCCGAAGTCATCGACCTCGTTGAGTTTTACGGGCTTTCAGGGGAGGACTTCACATCCCTAAATGTGCGTCAGTTCAAGCATTCCACCCTGAATCCCGACCAAAACCTGGCCCTGGGCGAAGTCCGCGACATCCTCAACAAGTTCGCGCTGCTCGACGAAGCATTGCGCGCGCAATACCCGCATGCAGCCATCCGATTCTCAATTCTCACGAATAAGCCGATTGCCCCCACGGCGATCAGCGCAGTCAGCGATGTCGCGAGCGGTAAACAGCCTGCGGCGGGATCGCCGGCCGCCAGACTAATAGATGGAACGAGTCTCAGTGTCGAAACCGCTGAGTCTCTATGCTCCCGACTCGACCTGCGAGGCGGTGAGCCAAGCATCACCGCTCTTCGCCGTGGGCTCGACCAGGGGATTCACGGACTCACTGCTGACACCGATCTTCGAGTTTCTGCATCCCTCGTCGACCTCGTTGCGTCACGTGCGAGCACCGAGTCCAGCGGGCCAATCCGGCAGGCCGACGTGCTAGCAGCCTTTGGCTGTCGGCGGGATGAGCTCGCACCCGCGCCGTGCCTCCTTGACACCGCACCATTCATCGCCCGAGATGTGTATCAGGACCTGGCAGACCGAGTTCTTGAAGCGCCCGGCTCGGTAGTAGTCGTCACGGCCGAAGGAGGGGTCGGCAAGAGCACGTTCGCTCGGGCGCTGCCTGGCTTGCTAGGCGATCGTGCCGACGTCATAATCTACGACTGCTTCGGGCGTGGCTCCTACCGCAGCCCAGATCGTCCGCGACATCGCCACCGAGATGGGCTTGTTCAGATCGCCACCGAAGTTGCAGGCCTGGGTCTCGGGCTTCCGATCATTCAGGCCGGCAACCTCGCCCCGGAGGAGTACGTTAAAGCCTTCATTCGCCGTATTAACGGTGCGAGTGAGATGCTCGCGCAGATCGGCATGCGGCAGTTGGTCATCGTCGTGGATGCTGCTGATAGCGCGGCGATAGCTGCGGCAGATAACGCAGACCCAAGGCCATTCGTGCGTGACATGCTTCGACTAGACGATGCCGTTCCAGCCAACGTTCACATCGTTCTGACGTGCCGGCCAGAACGTCGACATCTCCTGGAAGCTCCGGTGGGCATCCCGACACTAGAGCTACCTGCATTCACTGCCACGGAGACAGCCAAGATCGTTCGTGTCACACATGCTTCGGCGTCTAATCCGGACGTCAGGGAGATTCATGACCGAACTGCGGGAAATCCGCGAGTCGTAGCAACAGTGCTATCTCAAACTACGTCGATTCAAGAGGCACTTGGTCGCCTGACTGGGCTTACGAGCGCATCATCCCCCCTCGACGCTCTCATGCAAGATCAGGTCGCCAAGGCGTTGGACAACGCGGGGGGACTGCGAGCAGAACTCGAGCGCACTGCACAGCTCCTTACCCTCTTGCGCCCCAGTGTCCCGCTGAACGTGCTTGCGGAGCTTGCCGGCACTCAAGTTGCGGCCGTGCGTAGTTTCATCGCAGACCTAGGTCGCGGCCTGATCTCGAATGGGGAAAGCGTCCAATTCCTTGACGAGCCGACAGAGACCTATTTCCGTTCCCGACACCCCGCGACATTTGAGGTCGCAGCCCAGGTCGCGGCCAAGCTCCGAGAGTTGAGCGGCTCCTCGGCCTACGCTGCCGCATCCCTGCCTGAGGTTCTCTGGAGTGCGAATCTTCACGATGAGCTCCTCGCGCTGGTCGCCACGGACGACGCCTTGCCGTCCACGAGCGGCGTCGAGCGCACTCAGGTCGAGCACTCTCGTGTCGAGTTCGGACTTCGTGCGGCTGTTCGCCTCCGGCGTCCGGATTCGGTAGTGCAGCTCGCTATGCGCGCTGGAGCCGGGCGAGCGGGGAGGGGCCGACAGCTCACGATCATCAGGGACTACCCGGACCTAGCGGGTTCGGGCATGGTCACCCGAGTAATTAACGAATTGATTGCATCTCGGGAAATCCCGCAGACCTGGCCGGGGTCCACGCTCGGTGCCGAGGCGGCGTTGCTCGCGCATTCCAGTGGGGGTGTGAGTGCAGCAAGGAGCAGGGCCCGGCAGGCAGCCGCAGCCATTGCTGCATGGGTGCACACGCCGAGAGGGCCGCACTCCCGATACGAGGACGTCACCCCACTTCAAGTAGCACACATCGCGCTGGCAATGTTGCGAACGGATGGACCCGAGACAGCTGTTCGCTACTTGTCTCAATGGCGGCCAGCACAATTCGTCCTCGAATCGAGCGCAGAGCTCGCACACGTGCTGATCTCGCGCGTCGATGACGCGGACGTATCACGCCTGATCACGAGTTCTACACATCCCGCGATGCTCCTTGGCATCTTCGGCGAGATGCAGCGTGTTGGAATGACCGCTGACGCCAATGTCGTCGATGGCGCATGGGCGACACTGAGCCGAATCCGCGCTACCCTAACTGCCGACGAATTCCAGAATCGGAATGCTGAAGATGTTGCGCTTCGAGGGGCTTCGTGGGTCTGCGCTCTCGCAGTACGTCACTCAATCACCAGCGCAACCGTAGCCGCCGAACGACTGCGCAGGTGCCTGCCGCCCTCGCTGCCTCGCGGACTCGGCGATCAATTCGGTCATGGTCGGCCCGGTCTTCTCTTGGCCATCGCATTACATACCGAGCTCAAGGGTGAGGTCCTCGATCTAAGGCACTACCGTCCTGTCGGAGTCGCAGAGAAGCGAGGAAAGTACGATCCCTCGAAGGCTGACGACGAGGACCTGAATCGCTATCTACTGCCCTCTCTCGGCTGGCTCAGGACTTGGGCACAGTACGCCCTCGGCGGACTAGATCCGCAATCCGCCGTGGACGCGATCAAGAGTTACCCCAAACGTCACTTCCGAGACGAGACCTGGTCGATGAAGCTCCGACTTGCTCGGCAGATTATCCCGCTGATCGGGTCTGCCTTTGAGGAAAAATCGGTAGCAGACGAGTGCGCGCGAGTCATCCAGGCCATCGCAGCTGATACCCCTGTGCCGGGCGCACGAGATCTGATCTCGGGTCTGCGCGGCGACCCCCGTTTCGGAACGGCTGTCATCGAGCTTGCCAACGCGGCACGCCTCGCTCTTGTCAAAACCGCCGACACGGGCGACAGCAAGGCCGAGACGCTAGTTACCATCGCTCGGGGACTCCGAGCCTTCAGCCGGGCAGAGGCAGGAAGCTACTTCGACCTGGCAGTAGAGGCTGCGACAGGAGTAGGCGATGATGCCAATCATCGATGGGATGCGATAGTTGCACTCACACGGGCGTCGGCGGGCATCGATCAAGCCGATGCAATAGCGTTGGCTGCGCGCGTGACTCATCTGAGCGAGGCCGTCGAGCCGATCATCTATCGCGGAATCAGCCAGCACCGCCTCGTCTCTGTCCTCGCGCTCCTCTCGGGCCCGAACATTCTGCGAATCCTAGGACAATGGCGGGATCGTCGATTCGGGGAACTCGACTGGCAATGCCGGGGCCTCGTCGAAGGCAATGGCGCTTTGCTGGAAAGGCGCCCAGACCTCAGGGTCGTCCTGGCGGTATTTTCGACGAGCTTCGACCTGGACGGTGCGCTCCGCGGACTTGCAGCGCAGGACAGTATCGACGCGAAGGTTCTCTCCGCCATTAACGACCTCGCGGCGCGACTAGGACAATCTCTAGACGTAACGTTCGCGCAATCGCCGCTTCCCGATCCTCCATCGCTTGTGAGGACTGAGGCAGTTCCAAGCTCTGCGTTCACTCCCACGTCAGCTGAGCAGGCAGAGCGGGTGGCGAAGGTTGATGAGTGCAAGGCAGAGATCGCCGCTCTCGACCTCACCCAGTCAGGCGGGGTAGATGTGGCCATCGAACTTCAGCGGGCAGCGCCCGCATTTGGCGAAAACCTCCTCGTCGCGGAGGTTTTCTCGCGTCCACAGCTCCAGTGGGGACTAATCCTAGATGCCGCATCGAGCTCAGATAACCTCAGCAGCTACGACCTGGCCCAACTCCTGAACACGGCCCTTGAGCGTCCTCGTACTGCACAGTCGTTCGTGGAATCCCTGAAGAACGCGATCACGGCATACGTCGAACGGTACGGTGCACAGTTGCTTCACGGGAATTGGCTGACCTTTGACCTCCATGCGGCGGCGACACTACTGGATGTAACCATCACTGATCTCCTGCAACGTGCCCTCGACCATCTGGATCTCGAGGAAGCGCTGATCGACGCCGATCACTGCTACATGCTTGCAGCCGGAGCCTCCGCAGTACTCGACCCTTTAACCGCTGCGCGCGTACTAAGCGAAACGATCGGTTCGTTCGAGGCGGACCTGGGCATCGAATCGCCGACGGCTACAGGACAGTCGCCCGAGGATTCGATTGATGTCGCGGTAGCGAACTTCCTTTGGGGTGCACTCGGCGACCCGCGCTCCGCAGTTCGTTGGCAGGCCGCGCACGCCGTTCGCACTGCCATCGAACTCGGCGTAACCGATGTGATCGTTGCGCTTCGCACGGCAGTCGTTCGGGGAGACGCGGCCGGGTACGCCGACCCACGATTCCCCTTCTATGAAATGAGCGCTGCTGAGTGGTTCCTGATCGCTGTCGAGCGCGCAACGCGCGACGATCCCACCGCCATCGGTGTGCTCCTGTCCGCAGTGGCGGAACTGAGCAGCCGTTATCCAGATCATGCGACGGTTCAAAGGCACTGTTACTCAATTGCGCAGCTTACCGCCACCTCGGATAGCGCCTCTGTTGGCACCGATTGGGAGGCTCAATTAGCGGAGCCTGTCGTACTTGAGAATTGGCATCGGCCCGGACATTCAAGTCCCATGATGAAGGGAGCGCCGCGAGCTGAGCTCCGATTCGACTCCGACTTCGATGAGTACGTCCTCGGGAAGTTGACAGAAACCATGGTCATCACGCACCAAGAAGTGCTCGAGGCTGCGAGCACGCTCGTCCTTGATGAATGGGGTTGGCGGGACAACGGCGACCATGCAGAAGACCCGAGGCGGGCGGCAGCCGTCTACCAGGATGGCGAGACCTACGGCTACAAGTGGCAGGTCCCCAGAGCCGAAGACCTGGAGTACAACTTAGAACGTCACGCGGCGCTGACCGTTGCCGGGCGGCTCATGCGAACTGCTGTTCCATATCGCGACCCTGATGCCGACCAACCTGACATCTTGAGGTGGGTCGCGGGCTTCGACATCGCCCGCCCCGACGGACGGTGGATTACCGATCAGCGAAGACCAGTTCCCGGGTCGCTCATGGCATTCGGCCCGCGAGGAAACAGCCGGATCGACGAAAACGCATTCTTGGCTGCACTTGAACCCGCTAGGGAGTGGGTGACAGTCTGGCAGTCGGCGTCTGTTACTGAGGACGGCCGCTCCTTGACGAGCCACGTCGCCTCAGCGTTGGTAAACCCTGAGGCTACCGACTCGCTTCTGCGAGCACTACAGTATGGCCAAGGCTCTTGGAACTTTCGAATCCCATCAGCTGATCCTGAAGACAAAGAATTTCAGTTCAACTCGCCTCCGTTTGAGCTTCGAGGCTGGGTATCGACTCCGTATACCGAGGGTGGGATCGACCGGCTAGATCTTCTCGCAAAAGAGCTGACGCCCATTCTCCCCGGCCCTTCGGCCGCGGCAATCGAGGCGCTCGGCATCACCTCGATCGCGGGCGGTCTTCACTGGCGGGAGGGCGCTGGCGGGGATTTAGTGCTTGCCGCCGAGACGTGGGCAGAGATTTCCGACGGTCGCGAACCGCGAGGGCCCTCAGGCCATCGGCTTCGCATCACCAGGCCCGCTCTCGATAAGCTGTTGAATCGTCTGGGGCGAGTTCTCGTAGTTGAAGTGCGTTTGAGGCAAGAGGACCGCCGTGATCGGTACGGCCTCGATTCTGAGGATGAAGGAGGTGATCAAGATCGTGACAACGACTTCCGGGTCTTCTCCTATCGGCCAGGGGCAGGATGGAGCGACTCCAGCGGGCGTGTTGGAACTAGGCAGATTATTGGCGTCTGACCTACAGCACACCGATACGCTCGGACGCTGGATCGCTCACCACCTCGCGGAGAAGATGACCGGCCTACAACAGAAGACTGAGTCCGAGAGAGCCATCGCCGAGGCCGAGGTCGTTGACCTAATACTCCGCCTCTGGGCACTCCGCCGTCAGCTTCCTGGCGGACGGCTGCCTCTCGCTGAAGTGGATGAGGTGGAGGCGGCAATCGCAAGGTTGGCACCGGGACGACGGCCGTGGGCCTACTTCGGTGCGTTCACTGCTGACACCGAGCCAAGTGAAGCAGCGACAGAGTCAAGCACCACTCTGAAAGCCGCGCTGCTCGTCGACCGACTTGCTGGCGACCTCGTTCACGGGCTGATCGCCCGTGCTGCCGCGCTTGCGGAAGGGGATGAGGCGGCTTGGGTCCCGCAGGCCGAGCAGATCGGTGATGACACGCTTCGGAGAGTTCGCCTCGTTCGTGTTGACCCTGATAACAGCGAAGACGCCACCGAGAGTGAGGATTGGAATAGCGAAGTCAAGACGAGGGCCACCGCGTTGGCATCGGTAGTTGCGGCACTGGTCGTTGCTCTCGAAGCAGAAAGTTCTGAACGCCCGGGCCAGACTGGTGACTGAGCTTGACGGGTTCGACCGACAACGACAAATTCGGCCGCTATCGTTCACCTGTGCGACGGTGCGTTCGATTTCGAATGCTGTAGCTGCCTTGTGCGGTGCAACCGAGCGGCTGCCCATGTCCCGCTCATCGTCCTTGCAGCCACTCGGCAGCGGCTAGATGACGAACCAGAGTGGCCGTCCCCGAAAGTGGGGGTATGACTTCGACGTCCAGCGCGGTGGGGACTCCAGATGGACCACTATCGTTGTCAGAGATCATGCGCTGAAGGATGAGCCGGACGGCTTCTTCTGAACGCTTCGCATGATTCAATCGCCGCCATCAAGGGATGTTAACGACGATTCGGCGGGGGCCAGCGAATCGATATTGGGAGCGCAAGTGATTGAGGGGGCCGGCACGGTTGTATCAGATTCAGGCGTCGAAGGAGTCTCCATGGTCTGGGCACCGCCGTCGGAGCCCCTCGCCTACTCGCGCGGCATGTCCCCGGCTTCGAATAGGGTCCTCCCATGAGCACGATTGATGAGCAAGGGCCGTCACCGGAAACGCGCATGTCGCAGGTCGCAGGTTGGTCCGCGAGCCTGGGATTTGTCCTCAGTGCTTATGCGCCGTTGGCATTGATCATCGGCGCAGTGAGCCTTTCGGAGAGTCTGATTCTTGCCGTTTGCTGGGGGGTGGTGGCGCTCTTGCTCGCGCTTTCTGTTCTGGGGATTCTTATGCGTCGAACCGGTTCTGTCGGTGCACGACATATCAAGTATTCAGACGCGGAGGACCAGGGCGGCGCAGTGGCGGGATACCTAGCTGGGTATCTTCTTCCGTTCTTGGTGGTTCCGACAGCAAATTTCGGCGTGATGATCGGATACGTAATCTTCTTTGGGCTGGTCACGTTCCTTCACATGCGCTCAAACCTCGGTCTCATCAATCCCACGCTGTACGTTCTGGGCTGGCGGGTCTCTCGAGTGACTGTTGCCGGCCGCCGGGTTTTCTACGTGCATCGCGGAGATATCCCTGTCAACGGGGCCGGCAACGTCGTCGAGTACAACGCCGTTTACATCGATAAGAAGTCAAAGAAATCGAGTTGAAGCAACCCTTGACCACCAAGCTAAGTCCTCATAAATCTGAAGTGATTCTGCCGTCAGGAGACCCAACGTTGATGGTTGGTTGGCGTCGCGGGAAAGCTATTAGTGCTCAGCCAATCAACCTCCATACCGATACCTTTTCTGCACTTGCGGAGGTCGCTAAGGAGGCTCTGGCCCGATTGTCTGCGTCAAGGGGGAGGCCCTATGAAGCCTCCTCCGCTCTGGAACCGGGCGAAGAACACTATGTGATCCCCATCGCCGGCCTACCGTCTGGCTCGGAGACGGTGTCGTTTCCCCCAGACACAAGCACGCCAGCCATGTCAGATTTGTCCAGTGAGCCAACGCCAGTAGCTTTGATGGTGGCTTTGGGGGCCGTGGCCGAGGCCGTGCCCCTATCCGCAGACAGACTGGCGGGCGGCACTTTCCTCTTTTATGGCATCTCTTATGGGGACGGCGTCGATACAGTCACGTTTCTCCGTAAACACGATCCGACACAGTCTCTGAGACGTGGGTTCGCGGTCTTCTCGTACGGCGACACACTGAAAAGAATCTCAAAGCCTGATTTTGTCCTGGAAAACGATGTCGACCTCGTCATAACGAGCACGACGATATTTGCGTTCAACAAGGTCGTGTTCGAGATGATCATGTCGGACGTGCGCGTTGCGCTGCAGCAGGTACCGCAGTTGGCGGAGAGCGTCGCATCAGCATTGTCGACTGCAGTCCCTCTTGATGGCCGCTCTCAAGAGGCTATCTCTCTCGTCTGCTCAAAGAGCGTGTCCCTGGCCGTTCGCCTTCGCTCCCTACCGGCCCGAATCGCTTCTGCCGGTCTGACCCCTGAAAAGGTCCGTGCCTCCATGGTGTCTCACGGTGAGGACGCTTCTCGACTCTTGGACACAGACGGAACCTTCAACTTCGGCGAGGACGACGTCGCTGCGTTTCTCGACGTTATTGAAGGCCGATGGTTTGAAGATGATTTCACCGCGGAAAAACGTCGCGCCGACCGTCTTTCACGCCGATAACGGTTCTCGTACCCTCGTGAATCTCACATTGGACAAATGACCTTCTAACGGCGTATTTGGGTGGTCCCGGCGGCGAGCATCGTCGCACGATCGCCGGAGAAGATCTAGCCGTTTGTGCGTCTCGGAGCGTTCAATCTGCGCGGCACTCTGGCCTGGAGCACCCAGATACACGAAAACCAGGGTCGACGCCCTTCGTCCAGCGGGACGGGTGGCGGGAAACCGCTTTGTCCTCTTGGTTGTCGGCCAGGTGAAGGTTGGAGTGTCTATGGCAAATCCGAACTGCCCACTGGCGGGTTTCGGGTCGGCTGACATAACCGCTCTTATCGGCCCTGAGCGGTGCAGGACGGAGTCGTCCAACCACTAATTCGGGGATTCTCGGGGTGTCGACTTTGCAGCTACGAGGATATTGCTCCCAATTAGAGAGATCAGGATCGGGCTGATCTTGCACTGTCGCTCCGAATGTTTTTCCGATATTGCGGGCAACGCTGCCATGGCCACGCATCCCAGGCAAATTCCCTTCCGTTGATCCGGATGTCTCCGTTGCTGCTCGACATTTGGGTACACTTTCTGGCGCGTCTCGGCGGGGCTGATACAAGCGGACTATTAGTCACATTGGTGATGGCCGCCTGTGCAGGATTCGCGGGGAGACTTGCGCCGGCGCTTCGGAAGGCGGTGGCATGCCAAGATAAGACTGGCGAATTGGCCGAACCAAAGTGGGGGACGTTCTGGCATGTCGAAATCACAAGTAGTCGCTCAGGCTCTTGACGGGGATCGACTGTATTGCCAGGTCTCCTCGCCTCACAAGGGCGGCTCGCACCTCTGCGCCCCCGAGTTTTGCCTGCGGTATCGTCCCGCCGCACGGTCGACCAGTCCGACGACTCGGCCACGACGCATTCCGATGAGTTCGCGACCCAGCGAGCTAAATCAACCGGTTGGAAGGTCCCGCGCGAGTGGCGAGCTTCGTTACCGCGTTCATGTTTCGCAGCGTTACCAGGCCACGAGCAGTCAGCTGCTGGCCCAGGTGTTTCACGATTCCGGTAGCCTGTTCGCGAGCTACCCAATTTGAGATTATGCGTCGTTTTTCGGAGATAACCTTCGCGCTTTAAGTGAGTTGACTCTCGGCAAAGCGGAAATTACGACGTCGTCGACTTGGAGGTCAGCGAGTGCCCGATCTCGAACCTGACCGAGATACGTGACGTGCGCACTGAGCGCTTGCTCCGCGGCATCGGGATTACCGTTTGCTATGGCGGTTGCGATCCGGTCGTGCTGCTGCCACACTTCTTGTCGCCCGAGCAAGTCTACGAACATGTCGTTCGTAGCAGGCCGGCTGAGGTGTACGGCCGTCATCGCCAATTCAAGGATCTTGTTGCGAGCGGCGGCGGTGATCGCGGAATGAAACTCGAGATCGAAATCAAGCCATTCCGTCATCGGCAGACTGAAATCGCGGGCAGCCTCCAGCGGGCCGCGAATGGCTGCGATGTCCGTTTCGGTACGCCGCACTGCCGCCATCTTCACGCAGATACGCTCAAGCTCCCACCGCGCCTCGTCCACGTCGTGCACCGAGATGTTTCCTACTCGATACCAGAGCTGGATGGCCTCGCTCAACTGCTTTGCAACGTCGTCGGCATCCGGAACCGCCACGAAGCTTCCCCCCGACGCACCCCGCTGAAATGTAACAAGGCCGGTCGCGGAGAGCAACTTAAGCGCCTCCCGGGCAGTTGCACGGGATACGTCGAATGTCTCACCGAGCTCATTCTCACTCGGTAATCGCTCCCCCGGCTCCCAAACGCCTGTGGTGATAGCGGTTCTCAGTTGCCGCGCTATCTGACCCGATGCGTCCCGCCGAGAGAGAGTGGTCGCTTGGAAAGCTCGTCGAGCCATGGGAGCCTCCGTCGAAATTAGGGCTTTACATTTGCGTGGTTTAGGGAGGATAGTTTCAACACAACGTAAATGTCTAACATTTAATATTATAAGCTATTTTTCCAATGTCTGTTTGCCGTTCGCACCTTACTGCGTAGAGGAGCACCATGCGTATGTCCCCCGGATGGTTGACCTTTCGCAGACTGTATGTTCTGCACTGGGCCACACCTTTTCACGGGGAGGTCCGACCCAACCTCAGCACGAGAGCCTTGTCTCCGTCCTCACTTCGTGAAACAGATGGAGTACTGACCGCGCCGCTGCCGCCCCGCTCTAGGCGATACATGATCTGCATGCGAAAACTCCTCTGTCATCGCGACGGCGCCGCAACAGTCGTAGATGCAAAATGCGATCTACGGCCCTTGCGCCGGCTATGTATTCGCTCCGATGGCGCCCGTGTCCAGCTGTTCGACATCAACATCCTGCTGGGCGACAACATGAATTACAGCGAGATACTGACGATGTCAATCGGGCACATCCCTCTAGGAAGAGAACGCAGAGGGACTTCCTACCTCAGACGAGAAGGCCCACTATGACTGCAACCCACCTGACTCAGCCCGATCGCCTGATCACCATCAACGCCGACATGGGCGAAGGAATCGCCATCCACTCGTTCGGGAATGACGACGCACTGCTTAGCTTCGTTGACACGATCAACCTCGCCTGCGGAATGCACGCGGGTGGCCCAAATGAAATGAGCAGCACGGTCGAGAAGGCTCTTGTCGCCGGAGTAACGATTGGAGCGCATCCAGGGCTACCCGATCTCGCCGGCTTTGGTCGACGTTACATGGCCCTCGACCCGGAGGAAGTACGCGAACTCGTTCTATATCAAGTCGGCGCCCTCACCGGTTTCCTCCGAGCAAATGGCGCTCCTCTTCATCACATCAAGCCCCACGGAGCACTATATGAAATGGTGACGCAGAGCGAACCGCACATGGAAGCGATCTGTGATGTCGCGGAAATCTACGGCGTGCCTAAGCTCGGGCTTACTGGCACTCGACAGGAGAACGTTGCAAAGCGCCGCGGGATACAATTCGTCGCAGAATTTTACGCTGATCTTGATTACAACGACGACGGAAGCGTCATAGTCGCTCGTCGCGCCAGCTCCCGAAATCTCGACGACGTCGAGCAGCGCATCCGGCGAGCCCTCGAGCGGGGCAAGATACAGACCGTTACTGGCAAACAGCTACCCATTCGCGTGGAATCGCTCTGCGTACACTCCGATATCCCAAATGCTCCCGCTGTAGCCGAAAGAATCCGCAGCGTTCTTGATTCCCATTTAGCCGGTATCGAACCCTAAAGGAGCTGAGGGCTCACACCGTCGAACTAGATGTACGTCAATCATTTTCAGACAACGAAAATCCCAACGATGGGGAACATATGCCAGCTCAGATCAGCAGGCACTCCCGTCACGCACACTCCCGATAACCGCGCCGCATACTCTGCAGAATCTAAAAGAAAGAGAACCATGGATATCAACGGAATTCCCCTCGAAAGTGCAAGCATCACCCAAATTCAAGCGGCTCTTCGTGGACAAGTGGTGACGGCACGCCAATTGGTTGAGGCCTATCTCACGAGAATCAAGGCCTTCGACCAAAGCGGGCCCGCACTGAACGCGATAGTCACGCTCGCATCCGACGCGCTCGAGCAAGCAGACCAACGCGACGCAGATTTGGCCGCAGGCCAGGCTTTGGGAGCACTCCACGGCATCCCGATGCTAGTCAAAGACTGTCTGGAGACAAAGGACATGCCAACGTCCTACGGATCCGAGATCTTCGCCGAATACCAGGCAGGCGAGGACGCCACAGTCATCGCGAATCTCCGGAAGGCTGGCGCGGTCATAATCGGAAAAACCACCCTGCCCGACTGGGCCACTTCCTGGTTCACCTACTCATCGCGCACCGGACTCACGAAAAACCCCTACGACCTAAACCGCGACCCAGGTGGGTCCTCAGCCGGAACCGGAGCCGCCATCTCAGCGGGCTTCGCAACCATCGGGCTCGGCACCGACTGCGGCGGATCCGTGCGAGTTCCCTCCTCGTTCTGCAACCTGGTCGGAGTCCGATCCACCCCCGGACTAATCAGCCGCAAAGGTTGCAACCCCCTCGTCAGCATGCAGGACACGATTGGCCCGATGGGCCGCAGCGTGGCCGATGTCGCACGGGTATTTGACGTGATGGTCGGATTTGATGAATCCGATGAGCTCACGTACGCAGCCGAGATCAGCAAACAAGAAGGGCCATACCTCGCAGAACTCGTGCCGGACGCTATTCTCGGCCTCCGTATCGGTGTCGTCCGCAATGCGTTCGGCGCGGATGACGGCCAGCATTCCGCTCCCGTGAACAAGGTGATGACTGCAGCACTCGACCAACTCGCCGCCGCCGGCGCCGTCCTAGTCGATGTGGAGATTCCCAACCTTCAGGACTGGAACATCCGCACCTCGCTCTACACAACAAAGTCCAAGTACGACATCGACCGGTTTCTCGCATCCAAGCCCGACGCGCCGATGCACTCCGTGAAGGAAATCGTTGATTCGAAGCGATATCACCCCAAACTGGACCTGCTCGAAGCCATCGAGGCCGGACCTGACGACCCGTTCGCTGACCCCGCTTACTACCCTGGTTTTGCCGCACGCGAGGCATACATGAAAGTAGTTGTTAACCTCATGGGGGCAAACGATCTAACGGCTCTCGTGTATCCGACTGTGCAAGTGGTCCCACCGACGCGGGAGGACTGCGACTCCGACGTATGGAACACACTCAACTTTCCAACAAACACACTGATAAGTTCGCAGACCTGGATGCCAGCCATGTCAATCCCTGCCGGTTTCACAGAAGACGGCCTGCCAGTTGGTATGGAGATCCTCGCCCGCCCATACGACGAGCGCACGCTGTTCCGGGTCGGCTTCGGATTTGAACAGGTCACCAACCACTGCACACTGCCGGCTACGACACCGATCTTGTGACACGTCAACCCACGAGACGCGACTGAAACGGCTGAGGTGTTCAACATGGCCGCCACGGTCCAAGGCTCCAAAGGTTTTCAGCATCAACGGTCTTTCCGAAGGCGCACGCTACGCGTGAACAGCTGCGGTGAATCTTTCCTCTACAGCACGCCCGTGAGAGAAACAGTGACCGAGAACGCACATGGAGCGCCGACGTGTGGATCTTGCTGGTCGATGGCGGCGTTCGGAGACTCATGAAGTAGCCAGCGCTGCAGCTGCCCGAGGGCACATCTGGACTTCAAACCCTAGCCAGCAAACGCTGTCACCATCAATGTCCTTTACGCTTCGGTCGTTATTAGGAAGGCCTTTGGCCGCAGGTCTTATGAAGTACTTGGACGACCTTCTGAGGCAGATTCTCTGACTCGACCACCGCCTGGCGTTTTTTGACGGCGATAGCCAGACATATGCCAGCGAGCGTCAATAGGACCGTTTGTGCTGCGTAAACCGGAACTTGGGTTCTAGTGATCCTCGCAACACCTGAATATCAGGGATCCAGTGCCGCGTAATGGTCACGTCCCGCTGGGTGGTGTAATTCATCGTCACCGTGCGGGTCAGCTGGTTTAGTTTAGGCGGCAGCGAGTTCGGGGAGAATCACCGCCTCGTCGATGACTTCGATGGGGTTGTTCATGGTGGTCAGCTCGAGCATCGAGGCTTCGGAGAAGTAGCGACGTTCGCCGGCTTCCCACTCGTCATGCTGCTCGATCAAGACAGACCCTGCAAGGCGGAGGAGGGCGGCAGCGTTGGGGAAGACGCCGACGACGTCCGTGCGGCGTTTGATCTCTTTGTTGACCCGTTCCAACGGGTTGGTCGACCAAATCTGTCGCCAGTGACGCCGCGGAAAAGCAGCGAACGCGAGCAGGTCAGGTTGGGCATCGGTGAGCATCGCAGCGACCTTCGGGTGCGATCGACCGAGCATGGTGGTGACCTCACGGAATTGCTTCTCGATGTCCTCACGGTCGGGCTGGGCGAAGATGGTGCGGATGATCGACGCCACCATCTCCTGGGATCCTTTCGGGACCACCGCGAGGACGTTTCGCATGAAGTGGACCCGGCATCTCTGCCAGCCGGCGCCTTGAAAGACCGTCCCGATGGCCTTCTTCAGCCCGGTGTGGGCGTCAGACATGACGAGCTTCACCCCGTCGAGACCGCGGGTTTTCAACGACCGCAGGAAGCTCGTCCAGAAGCCTTCATTCTCGCTGTCGCCAACGTCAAACCCGAGGACTTCCCGGCGCCCGTCGGCAGCCACGCCAATCGCGACAACGACTGCTTGAGAGACGATCCGGTGCCCAACGCGCGCTTTGCAGTAGGTCGCGTCGAGGAACACATACGGAAAAACCTGCGCGGCGAGGGTCCGGTCCCGAAACTCCGCCACTTCCGCATCCAGGCCGGCGCAGATCCTGGACACCTCCGATTTGGAGATCCCCGTATCAGCGCCGAGCGCCTTGACCAGGTCGTCGACCTTGCGGGTCGAGACACCGTGGACATAGGCCTCCATCACGACCGCGAACAGGGCCTGGTCGACGCGGCGGCGGCGCTCGAGCAGGGCGGGGAAGAACGACCCGGCGCGCAGCTTCGGGATCTTCAGGTCGAGGTCCCCAGCCGTGGTGCTCAACGTCCGTGGCCGGGTGCCGTTGCGATACGTGGTGCGGTCGCCGGAGCGTTCAAACGGGGCGGCGCCGATGAATGCGCTCGCTTCCGCATCGATCAGTTCTTGATACAACGTTTCGGTCGCGACACGGATGCGGTCGGTGACATTGGTGAGTTGGAGTTCTCCCAGCAGGGTGAGCAGGGCAGACTGGTCTAGAGCCATCGTGTGGTGTCCTTCGTGAGTTGCTTTAGTCGGTACTCACTGACCATCCCACGGTGGCTCGCTACGTTAACGCAGCAACACTCAGGAGCGGGAAACAACACCACTCAACGGGACATGACCGACCGCGTACACTCTTTGTCCTACGCGAGTGGCCGTCAAAGGCTGACGGACGGCGCAATCGGATCCGGCTGGCAAGAGGCGTCGTGCGAGTCCTTGACGGGTTCACCGCCGTGGCGAAAAGGCACAGATAGCGGATGGTCAGGGTCGCCGAGAGAAGACAACATACGTCGCCGAGGCTTGGGCGCGCAAATGCCTATGAGGAATTCCTTTCCAAGTCGGTCGAAGGCTTTACTCAGCGGGAGAGTTGGCGAGTACTGGGTGGTTAGTGAGTCGAGCTGACATCCTGATGTCTGAGTGGAGGGGCCTGTCAGAATCGAGCTGACGACCTTCTCATTACGAGTGACCGATAGGTGCCCAGAAACGGGCGTTGCGGCGTCGAAATCGTTGATTTCACGGGCTTATTGAGCTTGATGTGATCAACCATAACAGCGTCATTTCCGTTCAAATGTGGGCAAATTGTGGGCAAGAAAATGATCCGTTTACTCTAAAAATCTATGATGTATTGGAAAAACTTTTACGATTTTGTATCAGGTGAATCATCGAGAGCGGGTACCGACCTGCGCGCTCGGTCCAAGTTGATGGCGGACGTCCGCAAGAGTTCGTCATCTACCTGGCGTTCCGCAAGCCAGAGCGGACCGACACGGCTAGGCGCTACTCTCACCCCATGACAGGCTGTCCTAACGCCGCCCCAATCGCTGCCGTGAAACTGTCTGTCCCGCCAATTTGCGACGAATGTGAGCTGCCGTAGGAAGAGATCACGCACAGTTATGTCTACGAGTGAGCGTGCGCGACCGACAGCTGCGCCAAACGCTTCCACCCCACTTTCCGGAAGCTCGCCGAGCCTGACTTGCTCATCATCATGGGCCTGCCTCTCTGCTACCTCTGTCACCAGCGTCGAGAGATTGCGCGCATCAGTAACATCATACGTTTCGAGTGTGGAAACCCGGCCTATAACGAGCTAGTCCACCTCATCAGTGCCAAGTCCGCGCAGGCCAGTAAGCTGCGGCCTATGGCAGCTCTCCAGCTGGCGCGCCTCACGCTCGTGCTTTCCGAACTCTGGGCTGACCCGATGCCACCGCCCGGGCGGGGTCGCCCTACGTTGTCGGGGGGTGCCCCGCTGGACAGTTAGCTCGTCTGCGCGCCAGAAAGATCAAATCCGCACCGATAATGGTGATTTTGTCAATAGGTAAAGTGGCCTATTGCAACATTTGCAGAATAAGTCTCCCCTGATGTGCCTTCTTTGGAACTAACCCACCGAAAGAAGGGAGCCCAAGACAGATGCCGTTCGCTCGAAAAGGCAATGTGTGGTCGACGACCTGGATCAAGGCGCACGGCGGTGACGTCGCATCCTGAACATTCCAACACATAACGCGGGAGACCCTCGACGTGAGCGGGGTTCGGAAAAAGGGTGTTCCTACGTGTCACGGCCAGTACCACAGAGCAAGTCCGCCGTTGACGCTCAAGGCGGATGTTCGCTAGATTTACTTGCCGGCCAGAAGAGCGAAATATCCCGGAACCTGCTGCGAAAGACCTGTGGATTTCATCGGGACCACTTCGATGTTTACCGGCCCGTCCGCGATCAACTGCCAGTCCGAATCCGAAAATGTGCTGTGCCGTTCCTGGGCGCCGAAACGCCCCGGGCGTGGCAGGTTTTCCAGGGCGCTCTGCAACTGCCGGGGCATGCTTCGCGGGGTGGCGCCCAGCTGCTGCAGGTAGGCGAGGCTGTTTCCGTGGAAGTTGGTTTCGGCGAGGAACACCCGGCCGCTGCGCCCGATGACGGTTCGCAGGTTGGCAGCTAAGCTGAACTGTTTGTCGGGCTTCAGGACGTGAAAGACTCCGCGGACAAAAACGTTGGCAGGCCCCATCCGCTCCAACAGGTGCTCTCCCGCACCTACTCCCGCAGCATCCAAGACCATGAAGTCGGCGTTCTGGACGCCCTCAGCTTCCCTCCTCGCCAACTCAACCGCGCCGGTTGAAACATCGATGCCGAGCACGCTTGGAAAAAGACCAGCAAGCCAGCGGGTATAGGTTCCGTTGCCACACCCGACGTCAATCACCGGAAGAGCCGGATCAAAGTGGGCCACGACGGCGTCGGAGTACTGCGCATGCTCGGTCCGGGATCCGGAGTCCCACAGCACGTCTCCGGAACGGCCGGTGGTGTGGATTCCGCGCCAGTACCCATCCCACGCGGCCGTCGGGTCTCTCGGTGCCCGGGAAGTGAGGCGTACTACTTTTGGAACAAGCAGCATCTGTTCCCAAAGCTTTGACATGCCCTAACTCTACCGACGCTGCGCGAGACTCCGGAGCCGATCCAGTACCTTCGCCGGCGGCAGCGGGTAACTGTAGTAATAGCCTTGCCCGTAAAGGCAGCCCATGGCCTGCAACTGGATCGCCTGCTCGGCGGTTTCGATGCCTTCCACGATCGCTTTCAGTCCCGCAGAGGAAATCAGCTGAAGAATGGCAGCAACGAATTTCTGCTGCTGCGGGTCCGAGCCTATGTCCTGAATCAGGGATTGGTCGACCTTCACCGTGTCCGCGGGAAGCGACCGGAGATAGCTGATGGACGAATAGCCGGTACCGAAGTCGTCAATTTGCAGACCTACGCCCATGTCCCGCAGCCCGCTGAAGACCTCTTCTTCCAGCGTTCCCCTAGACATCAACACGGTCTCGGTGATCTCCAAAACCAAACGCCGCGGAGCCACCTGATGCCGGTCCAGAGTATCCCTGATATCCTCCAGCAGATCACTGCGAAGCAGTTCGGCGGCGGAAAGATTGATGTGCAGACGGAAGTCCGTCAGGTCAGGTGCGGTTTCGTTCCAGCGTCTCATCTGGGCTACTCCTTCATGCAGCACCCACCGCCCCAGCTCTAGGATCAGGCCGGTTTCTTCCGCGATGCGGATGAAGCTATCCGGCATAATAATTCCGCGCACGGGATGATGCCACCGAAGGAGGGCTTCGAGGCCTATGACCCTGCCGGAGGCCAATTCGACCACCGGCTGGTACCGGAGTGCCAGTTCGCCGCTGGCAACAGCGCTGCGCAGTTCGGCGGTTATGCGTGAGCGTTCCCGTACAGCGGCAAGCATGTCGGGGTGGAAGAGCTGGACGTTGTTCCGACCCTGCTCCTTCGCCTGATACATGGCAATGTCAGCATCGCGCAGCAGTGCCTCGGCCGGATACCCCGGCGTGCCGATGCACACCCCGATGCTGGCCATTGCCCAGACCGTTTCGATTCCGACACGCACACTTTCCTGCAGTTGCTCGGATGCCCGGTGCGCGATTTGCAGGATCTCCTCTTCCGTGGCCTCAGTGATGACGATGGCAAATTCATCCCCACCCAGACGCGCCACTGTATCGGCGGCCCTGACGGCGGACCGGAGACGCTTGGCAACCTCGACCAGCACGGCGTCACCGGCACCATGGCCCAGAGTGTCATTAATGGCCTTGAAAGAATCCAGATCCAACACCAGCACGGCCGGGGCTTTCCCGCTGTCCGCACTAGCCAGGATTGCCTCCTGGATCCGCTCGTTGAGCAGGGTCCTATTCGCAAGGCCTGTTAAGGCATCCGTCTTGGCCATCTGTTCCAGCTCAGCCTGCGCTCGCTCCAACATGGCCGTACGGTCGGCAACCCGCCGTTCCAGATCCGAGTAAATATGGCCAAGTTCCTCCGCGAGCAGGTTGACACCCGTGATAACAGCATCGATGTCATCCCTACGTTCCGAAATTTTCATGCGTGTGTCCAGCTCACCGGCAGCCAACCGAACAATGGTCTCCACCAACTGCTGCAGGCGCGGGTCCTCAGCCGCCTTTCCCGAGCTCATATCGTCCAAAGGTGCAATCCACGACGAGAAGTCTGGCCCTTTGCAGACCCCGGCTGAAGAACTGGCAACTGCCCCGGGGTCACCCCGAATCGATCTGTCACGTCCTGAATCCTGCGGTCACCAGCAACCTCCGATGCGCGGGCCCACTGTCGATACTCCACCAAGAGGAGCACCCACCCGAAGGCGCCTGCCAGCCCGACAGGCGGTCAGTAATCCTGCCGGTTGGCCGGAACGTGTCGGGCACCGCCACCGCCGGTTCCTCGCTCAAAGGACAGACGCCCGCTGTGGCCCTCATCGCGGCAGGCCCCACTTTCCGGCGCTCACGCACGGGCACTAAGCCAGTCCAAGGCCTCGCTGCGCGATGTAAAAAAACGAGTCGGACAAGGCGGGACGTGCACACCGAGGAAGAAGTTCGCCAGGACCCGGTCTACAGGCGATTCGCCTAACAGAGCAATGCGTGAGGCGCTGCAGGGAATGGACCAAACAGCCCTGGCCTCACGGCTAACCGAACCGACCGCTGCCATATCGACGAGCATGGGATGTTCTTCCTGCTGGCAGACCTCGTTGACTTTCGCCATCGCGGCCCGAGCGTCCTCGACCTGAACGTGGACCCCGGGCAGCCAGCGCAGATGGAGGAGCCCGCCATCAGTCATTTCAATGCTGAGCTTTGCCTCGTTTGCAGCGACCGGATCCACCACCACGTGTCCTCCCCCGAGCACGCCGCCGAACCATTCAGCCGCTCCTCAAAGGTACTCGGGTTCATCGATTTATCAAACAGACAGCAAGCTGAAACCCGGGCAGGCAGTCACGGAGGATGCAATCTATTAGCGCGAGCATCCAAATGCCGGGTCCAACACCGATCAGGTATGCAGGTTACTGATTTCACAGCGGCCCTGAACGAATTACGACTGAGCGACCTCTCACGGGACATCCAAAGCTCCTACACGGCAAAAAGCTGGGGCCTGTCTCCCGACGTAGCTGTGGGCGGAGTAGCCCCGGGCTGCTCCCCAAGGTTCGCTTCTGTAACCTGTGACCGCTAACGCTTTATGGCGGAGTTTTGCAATCGCTTTGTGGCGCTAATTTTTGATAACCAGGAATCTTCGCAGGGCCAAATGCGGCCCTACTAACGACAATCGGTATAGACGGCTATGGAAGCTGAGCGGCACACCCGCACTGCTCAAGCAGAACCGCTGTTTTCCGAGTTGCACCACATTCTGAGTCCGAAGGTAGTTCGAATCATCAACATGGTCGTCGTCGCATTCGGCGCCAACCTCCGGTTTCTGGCACACGGCCAGACAAGCGCCCGAGGGAAAGTCGTAGATCTGCTCGACAAAGAAATGACGTATTACGGCGCATTCATCGTCCTCCTGACGTACCCTAACCAGCTCTAGGTCGCCCCAGCGTGACCGGCTAAATGCGGAGTAAGAGAAGTACACCCTGGTTTCATGGCGTTACACGTCCGTCACAGTCGGTTCGGGTGGCTTCGAGATTAGCTGGACGTTGCCCCGTTGGGGAGCTGCCTCACGAGATCGGATTTGGCAAATTCACGTCGACGTTCTCAATGAGCAGTGCCGGGCAAGAGAAGTCGCGAAGGGGAATACCTCGGCGAGCAGGTTCGATTCTCGTCGCGGCCCGACGCTGCCCGTGCAGAACCAGACGTGGCAGATCACAGCCAGCATCCGGAGTGACAGAACTTTGGCCTCGGGGCCAAACTGATGCCGTGTGAGACGCCGTATTCCCTCGATGGAGTTTAAACCGGGACGGCGCTCCGGTGCCCGCCAAGGGGTTCAGGCCGTCACGTAGGATCATGCATGTGATCGACCCTGCAGTGTTCCGCTTCGCTATGCCAAAGGCGGTACGCATTAGTGGTCGCTCCTCGAGCATCACAAATGCATTCGTGAATGGCATCATTCCGGTCGTGCCGCCGACGGTCGAAAAAGTTGATGAAGCTTTGCGAATCCTTGGGATGGAAGACAAAGTGGTGTGCGCGTACTGTGGCGACATGGCATCAGAATGGGACCATCTACGTCCCCTCGTCATCGGCAAGAAACCAACGGGCTACATCTCGGAGATCCATAACCTCGTGCCGGCCTGCGGCAAATGTAATCAAAGTAAAGGCAATAAGCCGTGGCGAACATGGATGTTCAGTTCGGCACGACTATCACCTCAGACCCGTGCCGTAACCGGGCTCGAGGAAAGGGTGAACCGCCTCGCAGCGTATGAAGAGTGGGAGTCGCCCACGCTCATCGACTTCGCGTCTGTTGTCGGACATGAGCTATGGGATGAGCACTGGCAAAACCATACGGCCATTCTTCAAGCGATGAAGGACGCCGAAATCACGGTCGAGTTGATTCGATCCAGGATCGCTTCGTCACGCGCAGGGGAACGAGCCCCCACGTTGTGTCCGGATGCGTGATCCTACAGAAGTGTTTACGCCGACTGAAAACAGGGCCACTTCTGCCAACTGAAAACAGGGCCACTTTCGTGTGGTTTTAGTGTGCCGTAGTCTCGGCGGGTTGGTGTTGCTTGAGTCGGTAACTGTTGCCTTTGAGGCTGATTACGTCGGCGTGGTGAACGATTCGGTCGATCATCGCGGAGGCGATCGTGAGGTCGCCGAACACATCGCCCCAGCGGGCGAAGGGCAAGTTGCTCGTCATGATGAGCGAGGCGTGTTCGTATCGGGAAGACACGAGTTGGAAGAACAAGTTCGCGGCATCCTGGTCGAACGGGATGTAGCCGACCTCGTCAACGATTAGCAGGCTGTAACGGCGCAGCCGGATGAGTTCGGCGGCGAGTTTTCCCCTCGAGTGGGCCTCTTGGAGTCGAGTCACCCAGCCCGTCGCGGTGTCGAAGAGGACCCGGTGGCCCGCTTTGGCGGCCTTGATCCCGATGCCGGCGGCGAGGTGCGTTTTCTCGGTCCCGGGGGCCCGAGGAGGACGACATTCTTCGCTTCGGTGAGGAACACGCTCGTGCCCAGGTGCGCGATCAGGTTCCGGTCGGCGGAGGGCTGATGGTCGAAGTTAAAGTCCTCAAGGGTCTTGTGACCCGGGAACCGGGCAGCCTTGATCCGCGGCGCGGCCCCGGATGCCTCCCGTTCGGAGACCTCCCTGGAGAGCACTGCGGCGAGGTGTTCCTCATGGGACCAACCCGCGTCGCGGGCCTGGTCGCCCAGGCGCTGGAACGCTTCACTGATCCGCGGTGCCCGCAATGCGCGGGCGTAGTACTCGATCTGCGAGGCCGCTTCCGAGCCGGTCATGACGCGACCGCCAACCCGGTCGGTGCGGCGTCGATGTCAACGCTGAAGAGCTCGTCGTAGCGGACCAGTGAGGCCATTTCGACGACGGCTGTGACTATGGGCCGGCGCGCGCGTTGGGCTTGGAACTGGGCGCGTAGCTCGGCCGCGCGGAGGACATGTGCCGGGTCGGTGACGGTCAGTTGCCGGGCCCATTTCCGGCGATGGTCGGCGATGAGTACCCCGTCGTGATGGACGGTCACGCGCTCCAGGCTCGCGGCCACGTCCACGACTCGGCCGATCATGGCTGGGTCGACGGAGTAGTCGTTGCTGAACGCGCGAACGTAGTAATCCCTTGGGAGCCGGACGCTATTGCGGAACATCACCTCCGGCGCCATCGGCGGAAGTCCGCGCATCGCAGCACGGTCGATGCTGACCAGGTCTCCCGGTCGCCCTCGTCGCGACCGGGAGAGACGGTTGTTCGCGAGGGGCAGCCAGCCGGCCAGCTGCTGATTGAAATCGTCGGGAGATGTGAAGGCGTGCCCCGACATGAAGCGGCTCCGGAAGAAGCGATTCATCCGCTCGACCATGCCCCTGGACTCAGGATCGCGGGCCTTGAGCAGCTTGATCTGCGTGCCGAGAGTATCGGCGAACGCGGCGGCCGGCTCGGTGAGCTTCCCACGCCCGATGCCGGTCTCGTTATCCCACGTCAGCCGGGCGGGAACGGTCTCGGCCTCCTGCAGCAACGACCACATCCCGCCGAGCAGATCCGGCGTCGTCCGCGAGGGCAACATGCGGGCCTGGATGAACCCGGAGAACGTTGACCTCATCACCAAAACCGGCGGTGCAGCAGCCTGATCATGACCCAACGGAAGGTCCTCGTGCGGGAACCAGAGATCACATTGGACCTGGAACCCGGGCGGGTGCACCAGCCGATCCGCGGGATCCGGCACCGCATACTCCGGCCGCAGCTCGGCGATCTTGGCCCGGAACAGCGACGGAGACCCCGACCAGCCCACCCGCTCGGCCGCGGTCGCTGCCAGCATCGTTGGCGTCGCCGCGAGCAACACCCGCACCTGGCCGACAAACGCGTCGAAACTCGACCCCGTCGGCTCCCGCTGATACGTCGGCGACCGATCCACTGCCAACGCCCGATCCACCGTGCCGCGCGACACTCCGACCAGCCGGGTTATCTCCCGTTTCAAATGCTTCCCCGTCGAATGCAGGTGGCGAATCTCTGCCCAATCATCCAATTTGATCACCTTCCATGATGGTTGGTGGCCCTATTTTCAGTTGGCGTTTCTGGCCCTGTTTTCAGTTGGCGTTAACAGGAAGGACACCGGGCTGCTTGATGCTGAAATCCTTATGGAACCGATTGAGCTGCTTAACGCCCAAATTGAATTGCCACGCCTCTTGCAGATCGAGGACCCGGCTGTTTCGTCGGTGACGAAACGGTGCAGCCTGGCGCTCCTCCTGAGTATGAGCGACCTGCAAAAATTCACCATCCGGCGGATGACCATGACCCAGTGCGTCCGGTGTGGCGCGGCTCTGCCGCCGGCCGCGAGCACCGGACGACCGCGCGTCTTTTGTGGACCCGGCTGCCGCAAAGCAGCGTACGACGACAGACGGGCTCGTAAACCGGAGGCATTTCACGTGCGAATTGTTGACCGTACTGTCGTGAAGACGGTTGAGATGATTCGGACCATCGATGAAGGGCACGACATCACCGAGTGCGTCCGACAGGTTTGCGGATCACCCCGGGCGGTTGCGAAGGTCCTCGTCGCTCTGAATGGGTTGGTCCGTTCGGACACACTGCTGTTGGACAACAAATGGGCTCCCGCCGTGCGTTTGATCGTCGACTTGAACCGCACCGTTCAGAATGCTGCTGAGCACGCAAGTCGGCCGCGCCGTTGACGCTGAGATCGTCGCGGTACCGGAGCACGGAAAGGATGAAACTCAGGCTTGCGACATCTTGCTAGATTCCGTCTAGAGAAAGCAGGCAGGGGTGTGTTGTCGGATAGCGTCGCATTTATTTCGCGGTTCGCGGGCTTGTCCATCTGTGGAGGTGCGCACGCGCAAGCGCTTCCATGGCTACGGTTGTAAAGAGCATAGTGATTGAGAGCGCGTGATGACGTACAGCGTAATTCGAGTTCGCGCGACGCCTAGTGCCTCGCGCTCAGGGCACATGGGTGGCGTGCTCGTGGTTGCTGGTATCGCGGTGGCCGCGTGGATCTCTTTCGGCCGCCACCTCTTCGGGATCGGTGGCGACCTCACCATCATCTACGCGGCGACGCTGGGTGTGATTTTTGCCGCCTTGCTGGTGATCACGGGGCTCGCGGTACGACGCACGGCACGTCGAGGGTTCGAAACTCGCGCGATAACATACGTGTTTTTCTTTGCATCAGGCGTTATCGGACTCTTGTTGGGACTCACGCTTCCAGATTCAACACCTCGCGGTTTGCAGACAATCATCAGCGGACCCACACAGCCTGCGTTGGATATCGCTATTGGTATCGCGAACCCCCTGGGCGTTATCGGAATCGCGACCGCGATCATTGCGCTCGTGCTTTCGATTCGCGATTCGCGCGGGCGAATCACGCTTGTTGAGTCTTGGGGCGACGAGGATGACGGTGCCCTTGTCGACCCCGCGTAGCGGCAATTCGTTGCATCGACGCCGCTCCCGAAAGACCCACGTGCAGCGCGTCAGGCCGGAAACACCGTCTAAGAGACAGCCCCCACCTAGGCTGAGCAGTATGACGGTCGAACAGGTTGAGCAAGGGCCTCGCCAAGTCGCGCGCACTGTTGAGGTGCCGGCTTCGGCCGAAGACATCTTCGCGTTGGTGGCTGATCCGCACCGTCACGGTGAGCTGGACGGCTCGGGCACCGTCGGCGGTACGGTGTCGGGGCCGCGGCGGCTCACCCGGGGCGCAAAATTCTCGGTAGCGATGAAGCAGTTCGGCGTCCCGTATCGCATCACCAGCACGGTGACGCGCATCGAAGACGGTCGGCTTGTAGAGTGGCGTCACCCCGCGGGACACCGGTGGCGCTGGGAACTCACGCCGCTCACGCCCACGTCTACGCGCGTTACGGAGACGTTTGACTACAGCACCGTCCCAGCCGTTCAGGGAAAGGTCTACGAGCTGCTCGGCTTTCCTCGGCAGAACGCCGCCGGCATCGAAGCCACCCTTCGCCAACTCGCGTCGCGCTCCGCCCGCGCTTGACGTGAGGCCACCGGGCCGGAGTCGGTTACGCGGCCGTGATTACCAGCGCCACCGACTCGTGGGTCATCCGGCTCAGACGCCGGACCGCATGGTGGCGAAGTGCTCAGTGACTAGATCCCGCTTAGCGCTTCCGCATCCGCCGCAACATTCTTCTGCACGGCGAACTGGGTCCGGTGCAATTCCTCGTACCGCCCACCCACGGCCAGCAGTTCCTCGTGCGTACCGCGCTCCACGATCGAGCCGTCCTCAACCACGAGGATCAGGTCCGCGCTGCGGATGGTGGAGAGGCGGTGTGCGATCACCATCGCTGTCCGTCCCTTGAGCGCCTCGCTGAGCGCCGCCTGCACGGCTGCCTCAGACGTCGAGTCCAGCGCCGCCGTCGCCTCGTCGAGGATGACGACGCGCGGCTGGGCGAGCAGGAGCCTCGCGATGGTCATCCGCTGGCGCTCACCCCCGGACAATCGGTAGCCACGTTCGCCCACCATGGTGTTCAGTTGGTCGGGCAGGGACCGGATGAGCGGCTCGAGCCGCGCACGGCGGACGGCGTCCCACACCTCGTCGTCGGACGCTTCCGGCCTCGCGAGGCGCAGATTGGAGAGGATGGTCTCGTGGAACAGGTGGCCGTCTTGCGTCACCATGCCCAGGGTGTGCCGCATGGAGGCGAACGTGACATCGCGGACATCCGTCCCCGCGAGGCGCACGGCGCCGCTGTCGACGTCGTACAGGCGCGAGAGGAGCTGCGCAATCGTGGATTTGCCGGCACCGGACGAACCAACGAGGGCAACGGTCTGACCCGGCTCGATCCTGAAGGACACGCCGTGCAGCACCTCCTCGCCGCCGCGGGTGTCCAATGTGGCAACCTCCTCGAGAGACGCGAGAGATACCTTGTCCGCGGACGGGTAGGCGAAGCGCACGTTGTCGAACTCGACGGACACCGGGCCTTCGGGAACGGCGACGACGTCGGGCTTCTCCTTGATGAGCGGGTCAAGGTCGAGCACCTCAAAGACGCGCTCGAAGCTGACCACCGCGCTCATGATCTCCACCCGTGCGTTTGCGAGGCCGGTGAGCGGCGCGTAGAGGCGGGTGAGGAGAAGCGCCAGGGTGACCACGTCACCGGTGTTCAGCTGGCCGGCGAGTGCGAGGAAGCCGCCGAGCCCGTACACGAGCGCGAGGGCGAGAGCGGAGACGAGCATCAGTGCGGTGTAGAAGACGAACTGCAGCATCGCGGTGCGCACCCCGATGTCGCGGACACGGGCGGCGCGGACGCGGAACTCCTCGGCCTCCTCGTCGGGCCGGCCGAACAGCTTGACGAGGGTGGCGCCGGGCGCTGAGAAGCGCTCGGTCATCTGCGTGCTCATGGCGGAATTGTGATCGGCGGCCTCGCGGCGGAGCGCGGCGAGGCGGCTCCCCATGCGGCGCGCGGGTACCAGGAAGATGGGGAGCATGATCACGGCGAGAACCGTCACGAGCCAGGACGTGCTGAGCATGACGATCAGGGTGAGGATCAGCGCCACGACGTTCGTGACCACGCCGGACAGCGTGCCGCTGAAGGCCTGCTGAGCGCCGATCACATCGTTGTTGAGGCGGCTCACGAGGGCGCCCGTCCGTGTGCGGGTGAAGAACGCGATCGGCATCTTCTGCACGTGGTTGAAGACGGCGGTGCGGAGGTCCAAAATCACGCCTTCACCGATCCGCGCCGAGTACCAGCGCGTCACGAGTGACACGGCGGCGTCGGCCACGGCCACGAGCGCGATGACGACGGCGAGCCACACAATCGTGGTGACCGCGCCCTGGGCGACGATGACGTCGACCACCTGGCCGGCGAGTACCGGCGTCGCGACCGCGAGGAAAGCTCCCACGGTGGAGAGGGTGATGAAGATCAGCAGCTTAGACCGGTAGGGCACCGCGAACGTCATGATCCGCCTCACGGACTCACGGGAGAAGCCGCGTTTGCTGTCCCTAGCACGCGAGATCTTGTGCAGCGAGCTCCAGGCCGCGCCTTCCATGCTCATGGTGGTTCCTTTCGCTCGTACTAGGACAAGTTTAGATAACGAGTTGCCCGAGCTCGGTGTTCCCCCCAGTGGCGGCGAACCGGGGCTTCTTTCATGAAACGGCTCGGCCGGCAACGAGCGCGTGGGCGGGGTTTGCAACTCGGCTGCCGAGGCGATGCGCGGTGCGCCGGTCAGCGTCATGGACCGCGTCAGGGCCGCGGTCATTCCACGACTGTGCGCCCGCCAAAAGCGGTTCACAAGGTCATCATTTACCCATCACATTCATCACTAAATGACCCAAAATGATGCCCTACAATTGGAAGCAGCGAACCGCCCGGTTCCCTGTAAACACAAGGGAATCCGCGGGTTTTCGGAGACAGTCGGCAACGACAAAATGTAGGCAAAAACCTCCAAGGGGTCGCAGGTTCCAATCCTGTCAGCCCGACCAAAAAGTCCCGGAAACTCAAGGGTTTCCGGGTCTTTTTAGGTTAAACAATCGATTACCCCATCTAAAACCCATCTAAAACCCCTCCGAGAACGCCTTCTGGCGGCTCTGCCGTGCGAGTCGACCACGTTACATTCGGTCCCCTTCGATTGCTTAGGTACGCCAGTCGCACCTACGGAATATGAACACACACGAAGCAACTTCAGCCCCCGTCTCTCCCATGGCGTTGGAGCCACTGATGGATGTCGCCGAGCTGGCGAACTACCTCGGCATCCCGGTCTCCACCGTTTACGACTGGCGCGTGCACGGCAAAGGCCCTGTTGCGTACCGGTTCGGCAAGCATCTGAAATTCGCGATCTCCGACGTGCGATCCTGGATGGCCCAGCAGCGCGAACCGTCTGGGCCGCCCGATAGGCGGTGAGCTGAGATGTCGCGGCCACGCATAACGATCGGCACCTTCGGCGACATCACGATCCGCATCCGGCCGTCGGGCCAGTTCGAGGCCCGCACCCACTATCGGGACTGGGACGGCCAGTCGCGCCTGGTGCAATCCACCGGCACCTCCGCCAAAGCAGCCGAGCGAACGTTGAAGGGCAAACTTTCTGAGAGGAAACTGATGCAGCCCACGAACGGCTATTTGACTCCGGACAGCGCGTTCACCGAATTGGTGACGTACTGGTTGGACGATATCGACGCGGAAGGTCGAATCTCCAAGACCACCCGTAATCTGTATGAACGCAACATGCGCACGCTCGTACTGCCAGTGTTTCAATATCTCACGCTGCGTGAGATCGATGTCGTTCGATGCGATCAGTTCATCAAGCAGATGGCGAAGCTCTCCTACAGCCGCGCCAAGCAATCGCGGGTCGTGCTTCGCCTGGCACTCGAGCTGGCGGTACGGCACGAAATTCTCCCGACTAATCCCATGGACCACGTGGCCCGTTTGCACCGGGAGCCGCACATTCCGGACGCGCTCACTGCGGTCGAAGTAAACAAGATCCGAACCGCGATCGCGCGGTGGGAAGCCGGCGTCGGCCACGTCTCCGGTCCACGGCCAGATGGGCAGCTCAGCTCGATCGTCGAGGTGATGCTCGGCACGTCAGCTCGCATCGGAGAAGTGCTGGCGATCCGACGCGTGGACGTCGACGTCACCAGTGCCGTCCCATGCATCCGCCTCGCTGGCACGATCGTGAGCCGCAAGGGCGAGCTGACGTTTCGGCAGGACCACCCCAAGACGGCCAAGTCGCGGCGCGTGGTGGCGCTACCGACCTTTACCTCGGATGCGGTCCGCAGACGTCTCGCGAAGGCCCGCGACCGTGACCCGGATGCCCTGCTGTTTCAGTCACGGGACGGCACCCCGCTGACCACCAACAATGTGCGCCGTCAATTACGCACTGTTCTTGGTGAAGCGGGAATCGCCGGGGTGACGCCGCACCTATTCCGCCGCACCGTGGCCACCGCGGTCAACGACAACGCCAACGTCGAGCTGGCCGCGGAACTGCTCGGTCACACGGATACGAAGATCACGGTGCAGCACTACATCCGGCGCAGCGAGGTGGTGAATCCGGCAACGGCGGAGCTACTGGACAAGGCTTTTGCAAAGGATGAGGACTGAGCGCTGTGCACGAAATGCGACGTCCGATACTAAGCCCGGAATCCTTCTCTGGTGCCCCGTAGGAAATCAGTGGCTAGCGGTGGTACTTGGACTCGAACCAAGGACAAATGATAGTCGTCCCGATGGTCTGGCTCACCCGCAATTGGTGCAGAATTCCGCGGATTTCCGCGATTGTCATGCCTTCTACTGTTCAGGCCGACACGGAGGAGCGCGACCCGAATCTGGTCATTTTTCGGGTTACTGGCGTGTTTATGGTCACGACAAAGAGTGGATTTAACGGTGCTGCAGTGCGATTCTCGCCCTAGAAGGGCGGCGTCACGCAGGTCAACCTGTCATATAGTCGCACGACTGCCACTAGGCCGAACCCGGCACCCTCGAGCCCTGGCTCACAGCTCCCCCTCCATCACACGTACGGCGAGTTCGCTCCGTGAACTGATTCCAAACTTTGAGTAGATGTTGGTGAGGTGATATTGCACGGTCTTGCCGGTCACGTTAAGTTCAGCAGCGGCCTGCCGATTGGTTTTTCCGTTCGCGATAAGGGTGGTCACCGCCAATTCTTGGGCGGTCAGGACGACACCGGGTGCTCCGCCACGGCGAACTATTCGCAGGCCGCCAGCCTGAAGCTCACGGTCGCACCGCTCCACGTAGGTTCGTGCGCCCAGGGTGGCGTAGAGCTCGCGGGCCATGGTGAGGTGAGGTGCAGCGTCTCGACGCTTGCCGACCCGTCTTAAGGACTGCCCGTAGGCGAAGTGCACCCGCGCACGTAGGTAGGGCATAGGAAGCCCTTCGAGCGACGCGAGGCTCCGTTCGAAGGCCGCCCTCGCGCCCTTGATTTCGTCGTGCGCGATGAGTATTCGGCCGCGCACGCAGGCCAGCCTGGCCTGAGTCGATCGATGCCGACGCCGGTCCGCGAGAAGCTCGAGAGGGCGGATGAATTCATCTGCCTCCTCCGCACGTTTCACCATTACCAACGCGTCGGCATAGACGGCCTGCCAGGGCCAGAATCCAGGCTCATCGATGCCGTGTGCTCGGTCCAGTCCAAGCAGCGGTGCGAAAGCACGGACGACCCCCGCGTAGTCGGCTTGCACTTCGGCCAACTGCGCGCCGGCCATGCACGCGGGAATCTGCATAACAGGGTAGTTTTCGGCCGTAGCGCTCGACAACGCCACGTGAGCGGATGCCTGTTCAAGTTCGCCTCGAAGCGCGAACACTTGCGCGGCGGTCCAGTGCAGTAGCGGCCGGACGAGTTCGATTTGTGAACCCTCCTGGTCGACGATGGCACGCTCGACGGTTCGCAGAGCATCGTCCCAGCTGCCCAAAGTGAATTCAGCGCGGGCTTTCCAGCCCTGCGCCCAGAGGGCGATCCGTAGTGAACCATAGTTGTACGCCGTGGGAACCGCGATGGTGAGCTCGTCCCGTGCCAGTTCGGGCTCGTCCAAGGCCAGCTGAAGCCACCCTTTCCCAAGCCGTATGCGCTGCGACTGGGCGCCAACCTCATCGTCATTGCTCAACTGGCTATAGAGCAGGGTTGCCTGCTCGCTTGCCCCTGACGCACCGAGACCAAGTCCAACCATCGCCCGCGCTTCGACGGCTGCGGGAATCCCCGGCTCTACCAGGGCGGTTGATTGCTGCGCCCACTGGACCAGGTTTGGACCATGCCACTTCGCCAGTGAATGCAACACGAGACGCTGCGCAACGGTCGCGGCGGTATCGGCGTCTGTATGCGGATCGCATTGCTCCCAGGCTCCGATCAAGAGGCGTTCGGCCTGGAGCAGACGCCCCCGATGCACCGCCAGATATCCTTGCACGGAGTCGCGGAGCGGTCCGGGTGAGAAGCTCGCGATTTCATCGCTATAGCTCAGCGCCCGGGGCACGTCCCCAGCGCCGACGAGTGCATCGAGGCCTCGCAGCAGACGATGTTCACGTTCGGCTCGCGTGGGCCACAATCGTGCGGATGCCAAATAGGCTTCGGCAGCAGTTTCCCACGCCCCCAGTTCACTTTGATCGAGCGCGAACTGTTCAAATTCGGCCGCGAGCGCCGGGTCCGGCAGAATCGCTGCAGCTGCCCGGTGGGTTAGCCGCTCCCCCTCACCGTCAACCACTCGCGCCGCCGACAGATGAAGTGCTGCGCGCTTCGTCAGGTGAAGCGATTCGTAGATTGCTGCCCGCATGAGCGGACTGGAAAAGGTGATGCGAAAAAGAGTTCCCGCTCCCGATCCCGTCACGAAGCCGGCCGCCACCGCTTCGGCCAGGCCTGTCATGGGCCCGTCGATCTTCGCAAGGGTTACGGCGTCGGCCAGGTACGCGGAGTCGCCCAGCACTGCCAGCATCTCAACCAGAGTCCGAGCATCGAGGCTCAGTGTGCACAGCTTTCGCCGGGCGTCACTAGCAAACTGGCGTGGCACGGGAAGAATCTGCTGCCAATCCGACAAGGACCCCGGTGGGCTCTCGAGCATCAACTGTTGGAGGTGACGAGGATTTCCGGCGGTGTGAACACCCAGCCGGTGGGCGGCTGACGCTGTCAGATCGACTCGCCCATGGGCGAGTGCCAGGTGCTGGATCGCTTCCGTGTTCAGCGGGCCCAATTCCAGCGACGCGGATCCGGTTAGTCCTACCAGTCGGATGGCTGCGCCCGAGAGGTCCTGCTCGCTCGCGGCCGCGAGGATGACGAGAACTCGTTCGGTGCGCAGGCGCCTCACCGCATAGAGAAGCGCTTGGGTCGACTCATCATCGGCGGCGCCAAGGTCATCAAGGAACACAACGAGCGGAGTTTCCTCGGCATGCTTTCGCACGGCAACAAGCAGAGCCTCACCGGCAGTTCCAACCGTCGGAGGCTCGGTCGATTGATGCCAGGCGGCACCCGCCAGCAGTTGATCAAGCACACCGAAGGGGATGTTTTTTTCCCAGAGGACTCCACTGGCACGGATGGTCCGGGGACGATTCTGGCCCAGGAACGCCTCGATCAGGGCAGACCGTCCGATTCCCTCGGGCCCGGTGACCACGGCCATGACGGCGCGGCCAGTAGTGGCCGTGCTCATCAGGTCGCCAAGCGCCTCGATCTCCGCTAGCCGTCCGAAGATTCGAAGGCCCTCAGTGGCTATCATCGCACGTAGCTTAGTCGATGGTGCTGGATGCGTGGACGCTGGACGTATCGTGGTCAGACGATACGCCAGGCTCCGACGCACCACTCGATGCCCGTTCGGCGGGGTGCCGAGGAACAAAAAGAGTAACGAGCGCCCCGAACAGGGCAACCCCGGCGAAGACGTAGAACGCCGCCGTCCCGGCTGCACCGGCGGCAATCAGGGCACCGCCGAGGAGCGGTCCAAAGATTCCGCCTAGGCGGCCGAATCCAGCGCACCACGCGACCCCGGCCGCACGCACGGAGGTGACGTAGTAGTTCGAGACAAATCCATAAATGAGAACTTGCGTTCCCAGCGTGCCCAGGCCAGCAATGGCGATGGCGACAAGCAGCACGCTCAAGGGTAGGTGGAACGTGATCAGGATCAACGACACGGTGGCCAACCCGAAGGTCGAGGAGACGATGCGACGCGGGCCGAATCTATCGGCCGCACGGGACGCAACCAGCCCCCCGATGACTGCACCCGCGTTCAGCGTCACCAGGAACAGCAAAGAGTACGTTTTATCGTAGCCGTACTGCAGCATGATCTCGGGCAGCCACGTGTTCAACCCATAGGTCAGCATGAGGCCTGAGAAGCTCATGAGCCCGAGAAGTACGGTGGGCACAAAGAAACGACTGCTGCACAACCCGGCGAACCCCGAACGCTGGCCACTGAGCACCACCGACGCAGCGGATGCTGTGAGGGCGTCATCGGACAGCATCGGTATTCCGATCTGGCGAGAGAGCGCCTCCGCCTCGCCAACGCGGCCGCGAGAGAGCAGCCACTTGGGAGATTCCGAAAGCCTCATCACGGCCATGGGAAAGAGAAAGAGGAGCGGCGAGGCGCCGATCAGAAACAGCCCACGCCATCCCACCAGATCCGAGAGCCACAGCGCCAGAAGAGACGCGAACAGTGCCCCCAGAGGAACACCGGAATAGACCAGAGCATTGTAAAAATTGCGTTGGCCCGCCGGGGCGAATTCCGCGACCATGGCACCGGCCGTCGCAACGAGAGCTCCGACACCGATACCGGTGAGGAAACGCATCAGTCCGAAAGCACCGATACTCGTGGTCATCGCCGTCGCCGCCATACCGAGCGAAAACCACACGATATTGATCAGCATAATCTTTCGGCGTCCGAAGAAATCCCCGACTGCACCGGCGCTCAAAGCACCCACCATCACCCCCATGAGGGCATAACTTCCGAGCAAACCGGCCTGAACGGGATCCACGGCACCGATCTGGCTGGGATCACGAAGAAGCGTTGACACGATGGTGCCGTAGACCACGAGATCGTACCCATCGAAGACCAGGGCCAACGCGGTAATCAGTACCACCCAGCGCAAAGTTTTGCGCTGAAGGACAGCGTTCGAGGCGTCGCTAATGTGCATTGTGTAACTCCTTTGTTACATGAGGAAAAGTGGGTGACGCTACCGCGCTGAGAACAGCTACTCAGCCACGGTCGCCGCCCGCTACCGGCAGCACGGTACCGGTGAGGTAGGTCGCTTCATCGGAAGCGAGGAACACGATGGGAGCGGTTTGCTCGTCAAGGGTGCCGTAGCGTTTCATCCAGCTCGAATCAATCGTCTGATCCACAATCTCTTGGTACCAGGCCTTTTCCTGCACACCCGTCGGCAAGGGGCCGCGCGCCACCTGACGCTCGGGAGCATCCGTTCCGCCCGGCGCTGTAGCCACGACGCGAATGCCGTGCCGTGCCGTTTCCATTGCGAGCGCGGCCGTGATTGCACCTACACCACCTTTGGCCGCTGCATAAGGGACCCGATTGACACCCCGAGTCGCAACGGAGGAGACGTTCACGATGACACCCGACTGCTGCTCGATCAGAAACGGCAGTACCGCGTGGCACGACCACAGGGTGGGGAAGAGCGATCGTTGAATTTCTTGCTGAATCTCGGCGGGCGCGTAGTGCTCAAAAGGTTTGGCCCAAATGGTCCCGCCGACGTTGTTGATCAAAACGTCAATTCGGCCGTGCCACGCGTGCGCCGACGACATCGCCGAAACTGTGTGCTCGTAGAGCTCCAAATCGGCGCTGATGCTGTGTGCCTCACCCCCAAAATCGCGGATGGACTGAGCAACATCGTGCACGACTTCAGCTCTATCGATGAGCACAACAAGCCCGGATTCGGCGGCCACCCGCCGCGCCACGGCCAAACCGATCCCCTGTGCTGCGCCGGTCACGACGACAACTTTGCCCGCGAACCGGTGGGGGTGCACCCACGACGCCATCAAACGCCCACACCTGCGGGAACGAGGGCGGCGAGTGCAAATTTTTCAGAATAGAAGTTCGCGGGTTCAACTCCCTCATTGTGAAGCCACGACCGCACGGCCTCGACCATGTTCGGAGGACCACAGAGGTAGATGTCGACGTCGCCGTCATTGATGTGCTGGTCGTCAATAAAGCTGGTGACGTAACCCCTATTCGGCGCCATGCTCGCCGGGTCTGCCACGCAGAAATCGAAGGTGAACTTCGGAATACGGTCCGCGTAGAACTGCAGCCGATCCAGTTCGACAAGATCGACGTCCGTACTCACTCCATAGATCAAGTGCACCGGGTGCTCTAATTCCAGGGTGGTCATCTTCTCCAGCATGGATAGCAGCGGTGCAAGGCCGGTACCGCCGGCCAGCATCAGGGTCGGGCGGGTGAGATCTCGGAGGAAGAAACTCCCACGCGGGCCGGTGACCTCGACCGTGTCACCGACCTGAGCGGTGTCGCGGAGGTAGCTGGACATGAGTCCGCGGTCGGTGATGCGGATAAGGAACGAGACCGCGAGGGCCGACGGGCCGGAACTAAAGGAGTACGACCGGCTCTCGTCTGTTCCCGGAACACCAATATTGACATACTGACCCGACAAAAATTCCAGGGAGCCCCGGTCTTCAAGCTCCACGGTGAAGCCATACGTGGTCTCGGAGATACGCCGAATTTCGGTGAGGGTCGTGACGAACGTTCCCGCCTGAGTCTTGGCCATAGCGGATGTCGTTGGAATCTGCAGGACCAGATCGCTGGTGGGCGTCATCTGGCAAGGCAGGCAGTAACCGTGGCTCGCCTCCTCATCGGTGAGAGCATCTTCAATGTAGTCACCGCCGTCGTAGCTGCCCGATTCGCAGAGGGACTTGCACGTACCACAGGCGCCGTCCCGGCAGTCCAACGGAATATTGATTCGTGCTCGGTAGGAGGCGTCGGCCACGGTTTCTCGAGGACCACACTTGATAAAGCGAGTGACACCGTCTTCAAAGCTCAGGGCAACCTGGTGGTTCATAATTTACTCAATTCGATCGGGAGTCATTACGACAGCGGTCAGATGTGATAAATGTCCACAACATGGTGGATGTAGTCATTTTTCAGAACGACTTTTTTCTTGAGGATGAAAGGCTGAGTCCCGGAAAAGTCGATCGTGTAGAACGAGGTCCCGAAGTAGTGGTCCACGTTCTGGTACCGGTAATAGAGGGTGAACCAGTTGAACCGCACGTCTACGAGTGCGCCCCGCTGCTCGACCACCTCAACGTTGGTGATGTTGTGTCCGGTGCGCGGATCGGGCAGGCTCGTCGCGCTGGACCGGTCCGTTTTGATGCGAAACACCCGGTCCTCAATGCCGCCGCGGTTGGCATAGTAGATCAGCGAGATCTCCCGCTGAGGATCTTCGGTCAGCTGGTCATCATCGGCCCAGGCCGGCATCCAAAACTCGGAACTGGGGTGGTAGCAGTCGATCCACCGCTCATACTCCCGGTCGTCCAGGAAACGTGCCTCACGATAGAGAAACTGCTGGATCTCATCGAGAGGAACCGTCGCGGTGCTGGTGTCTAGCATCATCGTCATTGCTCTGCCTTACCCTTCTGTTCCATCCGAACTGCCGTGCGCATGGTGTCCAGCCAGTACCCGTGCTGGATTGGATATAGCCCTTCGTCTTCCGTTCGAGCGCCGCTGGAGAGCGGCTTGAGCCCGATCTTGTCAGCGGTCTCATCGGGACCGGTGATCTGATGCGCGGCCCCGCGGCTCAGGTCATTCCACTTGGCGGCCGTTGCCCGGTAGGTCTTCTGGCAGGACCGAAACTCTTCAAGGTCGTCCGGCGTCGCCATTCCGGAAGCATTGAAGAAGTCCTCATACTGACGGATGCGATTCGCGCGGTTCGCATCGCTCTCCCCCTTGGGCGCGATGCAGTAAATCGTCACTTCGGTCTTGTCAACGGAAATCGGGCGCAGGTGACGAATCTGGGAGCCAAACTGATCCATCAGGTACACGTTTGGATAGACGCACAGATTGCGGGAAATATCGATCATCCAGTCCGCTTTCGCCTCACCGACGCGTTCCACGAGCTCGTCGCGACGGTCAGACAGCGGACGATTACTCGGGTCGAGCCATTCGGTCCACAGCAGCAGGTGCCCGTGTTCGAAGGAGTAATAGCCGCCCTTCTGCTTGTCCCAGCCGCCTGCATCCATCGCCGTGGTCTCGTTGAGAGATTCCCCGCTGGTGCGACGTGCCGTCGTGGCGGCGTAGTTCCAGTGCGTAGCCGTCACGTGATAACCATCGGCACCGTTCTCCGCCTGGAGCTTCCAGTTTCCGTCGTAGGTGTAGGTGGACGCGCCACGCAGAACTTCGAGCCCATCCGGAGACTGCTCGACGATCATGTCGATGATCTTGGTGGATTCGCCCAGGTGCTCTTCGAGCGGCAGCACGTCTTCTCGAAGGCTTCCAAAGAGGAACCCCCGATAGCTCTCGAATCGGGCCACCTTGGTCAGATCGTGAGAACCGTCCGTGTTGAACTGCTCCGGATAGCCCGCATCTCGAGAGTCCTTGACCTTCAGCAGCTTGCCGGAGTTATTGAACGTCCAGCCGTGAAACGGGCAGGTGAACGTGGTTCTATTGTCGGTCTTGCGTCGGCACAGCATGGCCCCGCGGTGGCTGCACGCATTGATCAGCGCGTTGAGACTGCCTTCTTTGTTGCGTGAGATAACGATGGGCTGCCGGCCAATGTTGGTTGTGAAGTAGTCGCCCACGTTCGGGATCTGGCTCTCGTGGGCGAGATAGATCCAATTTCCTTCGAAAATGTGGTCCATCTCGAGTTCAAAGATTTCTTCGTCGGTGAAGATGCTGCGCTTCACCCGATGGATGCCCGTGTCTTCGTTCTCGATGACTGCATCGTCGAGAAAGGTGGTGACGTTATCAAGCTTGTCAGTCATTGCCGCTCCAATCTGATTGGGGCTACGTTGCCCCGGCCAACCGGCACTGGTTGGCAAGTTTTTTGTGCTGATGACGACGATTACAGTGTGCACCGACGCTCACACTAGGCATTTGCCTAGGGTCGCCTAGGGGGGCTATTAGAACCTCTCGAATATCAATAGCGTCATAGACATCGGATCCGAGTATGAATCCGCTACACCGCGATCCGCGGGTCACAGCCGATCCGTAAGAGACGAAAGTGAGGTCTGCTGTGGAGTTACGCCACCTGCGCTATTTCGCCACGGTCGCCCAGACCCGCCATTTCGGACGCGCCGCCGAACGGCTGCAGATGGCCCAACCTCCCCTCTCCCGACAGATTCGCCAGCTTGAAGCGGAACTTGGGGTCGAGCTTCTGGCCCGGACGACCCGCCAGGTTGACCTGACGCCAGCCGGCGAAGTCTTTTACGCGGATGCCGTGCGCATCCTCCGGTCTGTGGAATCGGCCCAAGTGCACGTACGACGGTTTGCGACCGGCAAATCAGGCACCCTTCGGATGGGTTTCACGAGCTCAGCCGCGTATCGCCAACTCCCCGCGATTGCACGTCTGGTCAACAAATTTCTTCCCACGGTCGCACTCGAAATCAGGACTGAAATGCTGACCCTGGCGCAGGAGAGCGCCCTGCTGGACTCGGAACTGGATGTTGCGGTGCTTCGCCCGCCCGCGCGCAGTGCCGCGCTCGGCCTGCGCACGATTGCCCAGGAGTCCCTGATCCTGGCTGTGTCTGAGCAGAACCCGTTGAGCTCCAACCGTGAGGTGAGCATGGCGGAACTCAGCGCCGAGAATTTCATCATGTACCCGCAATCCTCGCTCTCGGTCGTCAACGATGCCGTGGTCGCAAGTTGTCTCGCCTCGGGTTTCTACCCGCAGGTGGCGTACGAGACTGAGAAAACGTCCACGGCGCTCTCGCTTGTGGCCGCGGGACTCGGGGTGGCGGTTGTTCCGGAATCCACAGGCAGCATGACCCTGTCGGGTGTCGTCTACCTCGACCTGCTGGATGCCGAGAGCATTGAACTGGCGTTGGCCTGGCGCACGAACGATCAATCGCCGCTGGTCGCCCGGCTGATAGAGCTCCTCGACGAAAATCACTTCTTTCACATTCCGCATCCGACCGAAGGCTCCCGTGAAAATCTCTAAAATCGAAGCGATCCCCTTCGCGATTCCGTACAAAAAGCCGCTGCGTTTTGCCAGTGGCGAGGTGCGTGTGGCCGCGCACATTCTGGTGCGGGTCCACAGCGAAGACGGCTTTGTGGGAGAGGCCGAAGCCCCGCCCCGCCCCTTCACGTATGGGGAGACTCAGGATTCCATCAAGTCGATGGTCGAAAAGGTTTTCGCGCCCGAACTCGTAGGTTTGTCCTGCCTCAACCGCGAACAGATCCATGCCGTCATGAACCGCACGGTCGGCAATCCCACGGCCAAGTCCGCCGTCGATATGGCGGTCTGGGACGTAATTGGCAAGTCTCTCCAGCTTCCGGTGACCACTCTCCTGGGCGGCTACGCCGACCGGATGCGGGTCTCGCACATGCTGGGATTCGCCAGCCCTCAATCCATGGTCGTCGAAGCGGAGCGGATGCGGGACGTCTACGGGATTACCACCTTTAAAGTGAAAGTCGGCCGCAAGCCATTCATGCTCGACGTGGAGGTCTGCCGGGCTCTACGCGCCGCGTTGGGCAGCGAGGTTGAGCTGTACATCGACGGCAACCGGGGCTGGACTCCGTCCGAGTCACTGCGCGCGCTCAACGCCATGAACGATCTCGACCTGACACTCGCCGAGGAACTCTGCCCGGCTGATGACGTTCTGGGGCGCAAGTGGCTGACCGCTCGTAGTCCCCTTCCAGTCGTGGCCGACGAGAGCGCCACGACACCCGGGGAGGTCACCCGTGAATTGCTCAGCGGGGCTTCCAATGTCATCAGCATCAAGACCGCGCGCACCGGCTTCACCTCTTCCCGGCGCGTGCTGCACCTGTGCGAGGGACTCGGCACCGAGGTCGTCATGGGTAACCAGATTGACGGCCAGATCGGCACCATGTGCAGCGCGGTCTTCGGATCCGCTTACAAGGCCACGACGTCACGGGCCGGTGAACTGTCCAACTTTCTGGATATGTCGGACGACCTACTCGCCGACCCTCTCGAGATTTCGGACGGCACTCTCGCCGTCCGCAACGTGGCGGGACTGGGGATTGAAGTCGATCCCGCCAAGCTGGCGAAGTATCGCCAGGACTCTTAACCGCATCATTTCATGCCCCATTACACATCTGTGTGGGGCACCACATCAGAGATGGAGAACAGAATGACCGAACAGATCGCAACCACAGACAGCCGCACCGAGTTCGACGCCAAGGCAGCCGAGTCCGGACAGCAAGCCACGGAGCGCTATCAAGAAAACCACAGGGTCGAGATCGAGGTCAGCACGGAACGCGTGAATCTTCTCGCGGTCGAAGTTCTCAACTCCCTCGCCGACACCATCCGGCGGCACAAAGTCAGCTACGACGAGTTCCAGGCCGTCAAGGGCTGGCTCATACAGGTGGGCTTAGACGGCGAATGGCCGCTCTTCATGGACGTGTGGGTGGAGCACGTGATCGAAGACGTTGCCACCGAAGCCCGCCACGGCAATAAGGGCGCCATCGAGGGACCTTACTATGTCGCACAGGCACCCTCGTTGGCGACCCCGGCCACTCTGCCGATGCGCGCGGACGAGGCAGGTACTCCGTTGCTGTTCCAGGGCACCATCACCACCGTTGACGGAACCGTTCTGCCGGGCGCCACGGTGGAGATCTGGCACGCCGATAGCCACGGCTTCTACTCGCAGTACAGCCCGGGCCTTCCTGAGTGGAATCTGCGCGGCACCGTCATCGCTGACGAGCATGGCCGGTTCCAGATCAATACGATCGAGCCGGCCCCGTACCAGGTCCCCACTGACGGAGCCTGTGGCAAACTCATTGCCGCAGCCGGCTGGCACGCCTGGCGTCCGGCCCATCTGCATCTGAAGGTGTCTGCTCCGGGCCAGCAACTGCTCACGGCACAGCTCTACTTCACCGGCGACCGGCACTTGTCCGATGACATCGCCTCCGCCGTCAAGCCGGAACTGATCCTGAGCCCGACCCCGGTGGCGGGTGGACCGGGCGAAGAAGTCACCTACGACTTCGTTCTCGATCCGATTTCTGCATAGCCCGTTCCGTCACGGTCTGAGGAGGTAGACATGCTCTTTTCGGTCAACATGAACGTCCGCATACCGGTAGGTCTCGATCCGGCGGTGAAAGCGGCGACGCTCGCTCGGGAGAAGGCCTATTCCCAGGCCCTCCAGCGTTCGGGAGAGTGGGTGCACATCTGGCGCAACGTGGGCCAGTACTCGAACCTGAGTATTTTCGATGTGGACAGCAACGAGCGCCTGCACCGCATTCTGTGGGACCTGCCGCTCTTCCCCTACATGGAGATTGTCGTCACCGCACTGTCGTCCCACCCGTCGGACATTGCTGTGGCGGAGAAAGCATGAGCCATCCCGACATTCTGCATACCCTCGACGGGGTCCGAGCCGGGGATCCGACAGCGCCGCTTCTCGTGCTCGGACCCTCCCTAGGCACGACGGCTGAACTCTGGGCCGGGCCAGCAGACCTGCTCGCAGCAACGCACCGCGTTCTGAGATACGATTTGCCCGGCCATGGCGTCAGCCCTAATGCGCGTGAGTCGTTCTGCATCTCGGATCTCGCCGATGCTGTGATCGCGGCGATCGATTCCGTCGGCGGAGGTCCCTTTCACTATGCGGGGGTCTCCCTCGGCGGTGCTGTCGGCTTGCAGTTGGCCCTGCGGCATCCGGACCGCTTGCGGAGCGTGAGCATTTTCTGCTCGGGAGCGCGGGTGGGCACCCCCGAAGCTTGGCGAGCTCGTGCAGCTCAAGTACGTGCGAGTGGCACGGGCACCCTGGTTGACGGAAGCGCCGAGCGTTGGTTCGCTCCCGGCTTTCTGGCGCGCGACGTTGCAGGCTCGACTGCTCTGGCCGCGTTGCGGGACGTTGACGACGAATCGTATGCGCTGGCCTGTGAGGCGTTGGCCGAATTTGATGTGACGGATGCCCTGGGCACACTCTCTACACCCACCCTCTGCGTCTCCGGGGAATACGACCGGGTGACGCCCAGCGCTCAGCTCGCTGAGCTCAGCGATCGCATCCCCGAGGCACGCTGGGCGACGATAGCTGGCGCGGCGCACCTTCCTCCTCTCGAACGCCCGCGAGAGGTCACCGAGCTGCTTCTCTCAAACACACGCCGGCCAATCAAACCGAACAAAGACGAATTTCATGGATAAGACATATTTCTCCGCGGCATCCGCCGTCGCCGACATTCCCGATGGCGCCTCGCTCGCCGTCGGTGGATTCGGCCTGGTCGGCGTGCCGATCGTGCTCATTCGTGCGCTGCTCGCACTCGGC